>CANQJX010000140.1 GCA_947624335.1 uncultured Marvinbryantia sp. | reverse complement strand
GCGTGACGATTGCGTGCGACGACGGACAGACGCGCACGTTTGACAAGAGCAGCGCTTATATCGACTGCCCGAACGGCATGTATGTGGGACTGTATGTACAGGCTGGTTTTTATTATGATAATGCACGGGGTTATGTGCTTGATTATCTGCTTACAATGTAAAACAAATAAAATGATAAGGAGGAACAACAATGAAGTATGTATGCGACGTATGCGGCTGGGAGTATGACGAGGAAGCCGGCTGCCCGGAAAGCGGAATTGAACCCGGCACAAAGTGGGAGGATCTTCCCGACGACTTTGTCTGCCCGATGTGCGGCGTAGGGAAAGAAGATTTTTCCGAAGCGTAAAACGCTTTCCCGTATAAAAACAAATGCCCCTGCATAGCTTGTATAAAAGGCGGTGCAGGGGTTTTATCATATGAAAAAACGCAGCGTAAAGGAGATTTTGATCGGCGTTTTCTTTTTTTGCGGATTTATCGGCGGGATTTTGTTTGTGAACCTGTGGGGCAATACCCACTTGAAAGAACAGGGTCTTCTGGACAAAAGCGCCCTGCTTTGGACGACGCAGACGCAGATTGATACGCGTTCGCTGTTTCTCTATCTTCTTGCGCACAGGGGGAAAGGGCTTCTGCTGCTGTGGCTGCTGGGCTATACGGCGGTGGGAATGTTTGCGGCGTCTGTCTTTCTGGCGTGGCTGGGATTTTCGGCGGGTGTTTTTGCGGGGCTGTTTGTGATCCGTATGCACATGATGGGCGTTTTAATTTTTCTTGCGGCGATACTCCCGCAGGCGCTGGCGTATGCGCCGATGGTGTGGATCCTTGTCTGCGCGGTTTATGAAAAGGGAATGGCGCGGTTCCGCAGCCGGGAAGCGCTTGGCGATTTACCGGCGGAAAAAAAGTATCTGCGCGCAATGGCGGTTGCCGCGGCGCTCTTTATCGTGGGGCTGATACTGGAGAGCAGCGCGAATCCCTGGCTTTTAAAACAGACGGTCAATTATTTTCTGTAAAATTCTGTAAAAAAATCTGTCCGGGTTATACCAGATGTTGTGCCGCATGTTATTTGGGCATCCGATATTTTGTGTATACTTTGAAAATTGTATGTAACTAATAAAAAACTCTCAAAAAAGTAATTGATTTTCTGAAAAAAAGAACATATAATGTTTACATAAATAACGATTCTGGGGAGAATTGAGAAGGGGAGCCGTGCGACCCTCATTTTTTGTGCCCGAAAACAGGGCGGAGGCAGCGCGAAAAGAAACACAAAAGAAAGACAGGAATTCAGGGTTATGAAGGTAACGGCAGGTTTGGCTCCTCAGATCCAGCAGGATATGCAGCGGTTTGTAGTATATCTGGAGCAGGAAAAAAATGCGTCCGTCAGTACGGTGGCGTCTTACCAGAGGGATCTGAAGAAATTGTTTGCGTTCCTGAAAAGTAAAGGCGTAGACTGCGTACAGGATATCAATACGACAAATTTAAATTCCTATATTCTGCAGATGGAAAAAGATGGGTTTTCGACGGCGTCGGTATCGCGTACGATTGCCTCTATCCGCGCATTCTGCCATTATATGTTTAAGACGAAAATCACGCAGGAAGATCCCAGCGAAATGATTCACGCTCCCCATGTGGAGAAAAAAGTGCCGCAGATCCTGACGACGGAAGAAGTGGTGCTTCTGCTTTCGCAGCCGGATGACGTTACGCCCAAGGGGATGCGGGACCGGGCCATGCTGGAACTGCTCTACGCGACGGGGATGCGGGTTTCGGAACTGACCTCGCTTCGCGTGGAGGACGTAAACATGCAGATGAATTACGTCGTCTGCCGCGACGCAAGCAAAGAACGCGTGATACCGTTTGGAACGCAGGCGGAAAAAGCGCTGACGCTGTATTTAGAACAGAGCCGCCCGGCGCTTTTAAAGGGAAAACAAAGCGAGTACCTGTTTACCAATTGCTCCGGTACGGCGATGAGCAGACAGGGCTTTTGGAAGCTGATTAAGCGCTATTCCCAGAAAGCGGGGATTACGGGGGAAATAACGCCGCATACCCTGCGGCATTCCTTTGGGGCGCATCTGGTGCAGAACGGGGCGGACTTGCGCGCGGTGCAGGAAATGATGGGACATTCGGATATTTCCACCACGCAGATGTACCGGAATATCAACGCAAAAAGGGTGCGGGAAGTATACAAGAAAGCGCATCCGAGAAAATAATGAAAAAAGGGAAACGAATGGCGTCCAAAACCGGTCGGTGCAGACTGGCTTTGGACGCCTTTTTGACGGATAAAGAGAAACGGGTCTGATAACATCAGGCTTCGCAGAAATTGTAAATATCGTAGATCAGCTCCTCGGACTCTTTCCAGCCAAGGCAGGCGTCGGTGATCGATTTTCCGTAGATATGTTCTCCGCAGCCGGGTTTTTGGTTTCCCGGTTCCAGATAGCTTTCCACCATCACGCCTTTGATTAATTCCTTTAACCGCGGATTTACCCTGCGGTTTGTCATAACCTCTTTTACAATCCGCGTCTGTTCTTCATACTGTTTATTGGAATTGGAATGGTTGGTATCGATGATCGCCGCGGGATAGGCAAGATCGCGCTGATCATACATGTGCAGCAGGCGGATCAGATCCTCGTAGTGGTAGTTGGGGATCGAGTTTCCGTATTTGTTGGTGGCGCCGCGCAAAATCACATGCGCCAGTTTGTTGCCGTTCGTAGATACTTCCCAGCCGCGGTAAATAAAATCGTGCGCGGTCTGTGCGGCCACTACGGAATTTAACATTACCGAAAGATCGCCGCTGGTGGGATTTTTCATGCCGGCGGGCACGTCCATGCCGCTGGTGGTCATGCGGTGATGCTGGTCTTCCACGGAGCGCGCCCCGATGGCCACATAGGAAAGAAGATCTACCAGATACCAATAGTTTTCCGGGTACAGCATTTCGTCCGCGGAGGTTAATCCGGTTTCCTCAATCACGCGCAGATGCAGCTTGCGGATTGCGATAAGCCCGGCAAGCGCGTCCGGCTTTTTGTCCGGATCCGGCTGGTGCATCATGCCTTTGTAGCCTTCGCCGGTTGTGCGCGGTTTGCTGGTATAAACGCGCGGAATCAGGATCAGGCGGTCCGATACTTTTTTCTGCACATCGGCCAGACGGCGGACGTATTCCATAACAGAATCTTCGTGATCCGCGGAACACGGGCCGATGATCACCAGAAACTTTTTGGAAGCGCCGGTAAATACATCTTTAATTTCCGCGTCGCGCGCCGCTTTGATCGCGGCGGCTTTTTCCGAAACGGGAAATTGCTTTTTTATTTCAGCCGGTATCGGCAATTTTTTTACAAACTGAAAGCTCATATTATTCCTCCTCGTTAAACCGACATATAGTATAACCTAAATAAATGCAAAATTCCAGCACTAAATTTACTATTGATGAAAATGGGAAGATTTTGTATAATAGATTGGAATTATGATCATGAGGTAGCAACGATGCGAGATAATAAAAAACCTTATTTTCCGCTCTTTGTGGATCTGACGGACAGAGCGGTATATGTGGTGGGCGCGGGGACGATTGCCAAACGCAGGATACGCGCGCTGATCCGCTTTACAAACTGCCTGACGGTGATCGCTCCGGAGGTAAACCCGGAACTGAACCAGATGGAGCAGGAGGGAAAGATCCGCATCTTAAGAAAAAAATGTGACTCTGCGGACCTCTGCGGCGCATATATGGTGATCGCGGCAACCAACGACCACCGCACGAATGAAGAAATTTACGAGTACTGCAAGCGGCAGGGAATCCTTGTCAATGTGTGCAGCGATAAGAAGAAATGCGATTTCTACTTTCCGGGCCTTGCCGGACGGGAAGACGTGGTGGTAGGCGTAACCGCGAACGGAACCAATCATAAGATGGCCAAGGCTGTGACGGAAAAGATCAGGGAGATGCTGGAAGAATGCTGGTAAAGATCTATACAGACGGCGCCGCGCGCGGAAATCCGGACGGACCGGGCGGCTATGGCGTGATTTTGCATTACACGGACAGCAAGGGGACGCTGCATGAGCGGGAATTTAGCCGCGGTTACAGGCGAACGACCAATAACCGCATGGAACTGATGGCGGCAATTGTAGGGCTGGAGGCGCTTACCAGGCCCTGCCGGGTGGAACTTTATTCTGATTCCAGGTATCTTACGGACGCCTTTAATCAGGGCTGGATTACAAACTGGATCAGCAAAGGCTGGAAACGCGGAAAAAACGAACCGGTAAAGAACGTGGAACTGTGGCGGCGCCTGCTGGCGGCGATGGAAGGGCACGACGTTTCTTTTATCTGGGTGAAGGGACACGACGGACACGCGTTAAACGAGCGCTGCGACGCGCTGGCGACGGCCGCCGCGGACGGCGCGGATCTGGCGGAAGACGAGGGGGTGTTGGCATGACGCAAAAAAAATGGGTTTCCCGTTTGGTAATGGGAATGCTTTTTCTTTTGATTGCTTTTGGCGCGAACGTATCGGCGGCAAATGTGCGGGTGACTTCCTGCGTCATTGAAACATCCAATCATTCCATGGTGAATGTGCGCGCCAACGGAAGCGCGTCCGTGGCGGGAACAGACGGAAAGTATTATCTCTACGCCCTGATGCCGTATGAGAACGGCGTGACGAAGGAATCCCTGCAGCTGGCGTCCGTCAGACAGCAGGGGACGTTAAGCTTTCGCGTCGCCTTAAACCGCGGCAACGCCAACAGCGTACTTTACCGCAAATTTGTGGTCGCGGTGCGCTCCGCTTCCGGGAACAAATACACGGTGGTCAGCAACGCGCTTTATATCACCAATCCGCAGGTACTGGCGAAGTATACCTACGCGTTTCCCAAAGCGGCGTCCAAAAAGGGGCTGCATATCCAGCCTTCGATGCTTTCCGACGCGGAGGATCTGCGCA
>CANQJX010000139.1 GCA_947624335.1 uncultured Marvinbryantia sp. | reverse complement strand
CTTACGCAGCCGCTTTTTCTATCTGGTCTGCGAGCGCAAAAGCTGCGCCCTGCGGGTAAACGCAGCCAGGCGGACGCTGAAGCATTTTTTTGCGGATTATCAAAATTATTACTATCTTCCCATAGAAGATACCGCTATTCACAAAAGCGTGGCCGGCTATGTAGACAAAGAATACCGGCGTCAGGCGAAAGCCCGCGACTGCTATGTCAAAAAAGAGGGATTTTTCCTTCCGCAGGCGTCGCCTTTATTTGAACCGGTGTTTCGGGAAGATTACGACTCTCCCACGCTTTATTTCGACTGTACGCAGGCGTTCCTGCATGATTCCGAAAAACAGAAAGCCTATTTTCTTCATCTTTTGCGCTCTGCCTTGTAAAAACGGGATACCGCCCAGGCGATATCCCGTCATTTTTTGGCTGATTTTTCTTTGTTTATTCCACTGTTTCTTCTTCCGCAGCCGTTTCCTCTGCAGGCGTCTCTTCCGCCTCAGTTTTCTCGGCAACCGCTTCTTCTGCCTCAGTTTCCTCCGTAGCCGCTTCTTCCGGGGTTTCCTCCGCGGCCGCTTCTTCCGCCGGCGCCACTTCTGCGGCTGTTTCTTCCGCCAAAGCCTCATCTACGGCCGCTTCCTCTGCGGGCGCCTCCGCTTTCGGCTCTTCCGCGGCAGGCTCTTTCACCGGCGCCGGTTCCAGCGCTTTCATACTCAGGCTGATCTTATGCTCCGCCTCGTTGAAATCCACTACCTTCGCCTCAATCTCCTGATCAATCTTCAGCACGTCGGCCGGCTTATCCACATGTTCGTGGGAAATCTGGGATACATGGAGCAGAGCGTCCACGCCCGGCTCCAATTCCACAAAAGCGCCGAAATCCGTCATACGCGCCACGCGGCCCCTGACAATATTTCCGACCGCATATTTTTCCTTCGCCGTCAGCCACGGGTTCTCGTCTTCAAACTTCAGGCTGAGCGCGATCTTGCTGCCGTTGATGTCCTTCAGAAGAACTTTCAGCTTATCCCCGACATGGAAAATCTTTCTGGGATTATCCACTCTGCCCCAGGACATCTCGGAGATATGCAGCAGTCCGTCGGCGCCGCCCAGATCTACAAATGCGCCGAAGTCCGTGATATTTTTGATGATTCCCTCGATCACATCGCCGACATGGATGCGCGCGAACAGCTCTTTCTGTAATTCTTCTTTCTTTGCGAGCAAAAGCTGCTTGCGGTCGCCGATGATCCTTCTTCTGCGCGGATTAAATTCCGTGATCAAAAATTCAATATCCTGGCCCGCAAACTTCTCTAAATTCTTTTCATAGGTATCGGATACCAGACTGGCGGGAATAAACACGCGCGCCTCGTCCACCACAACGCCAAGGCCGCCGGACAGCACCTGCGTAACCGTCGCCGTCAGCACTTCTTTATTGTTAAACGCTTCCTCCAGTCTCTTGTTTCCTTTTTCCGCCGCCAGCCGCTTATAGGTAAGCTGCACCTGGCCGTCGCCGTCGTTCACCTTCAGCACTTTTGCTTCCAGAACGTCTCCCGGCTTTACAACGTCCCGAAGATCTACGCCAGCATCGTTTGTATACTCATTTTTCGAGATAATACCGTCCGCTTTATAGCCGATATTCAGGACGATCTCGTCATCTTTCACATCGATTACGGTTCCCTCCACAATATCGCCGTTGTGGATCGTTTTCAAAGATTCTTCCAGCATTTGTTCAAAACTCATCTCTGACATATTTTTGAACCTCCTTAATAATATGATTGGGGGTGGAAGCCCCTGCAGTAATACCTACGCAATCGACAGGAGGTAATTCTCTTTGCTCCAAGTCTACGAGTGTCTGTATAAAGTAAGTATTTTCGCATTCTTTATTACAAATTTCAAATAGCTTTTGTGTATTTGAACTGTTGCGTCCGCCAATCACAATCATGGCGCCCACCTGTTTCGCTATTTGCGCTGCCTCTTGCTGTCTCTCATCTGTCGCACTGCAAATCGTATTGATAACGCTATTATCATAACCCTTTTTTGAAATAATTTCAACTAAATTTTTAAATTTCTTGTTGTTAAATGTCGTCTGCGACACAATACACAATTTTGTGTCTGAATTTACGTTAAATTCATATGCTTCCCGCTCATTTTCAATCACCGATACGCGGTTTGGGCACCATCCCATGATCCCCTCCACCTCCGGATGGCTGGCGCTGCCGATCACTATGATATGCCGGCCCTGCAGGCTCTCGCGCTCCACAATGCGGTGAATCTTTTTGACAAACGGGCAGGTAGCGTCGATCAGCTTTAACCCCTGCGTTTCGATCATGCGGTATATGTCCCGTCCCACGCCGTGCGAGCGTATAATGACCGTCCCCTGCGTAAGCTGCGCGAGTTCCTTTTGCGAACCGATCACCCGCACGCCCTTTTTCTCCAGATCCTTTACCACTTCCTCGTTGTGAATAATCGGTCCGTAGGTATAGATCGGACCCGTGCGCAGCGCTACCTGTTCGTAGACCTTATCCACCGCTCTTTGCACGCCAAAGCAAAAACCGGCTGTCTTTGCCACTGTTACTTTCATTGCGTTCCCCTTATCTGCACAAAGATTTAATTTTTTCCGTCACCTCGTCGATCGTCATATCCGAGGTGTCCAGATATACCGCGTCTTTTGCCTGCACCAGCGGGGCGACCGCCCGGTTCATATCCTGCTCGTCGCGCCAGATAATATCCTTTTTAATTTTCTCGATATCGCAGTCCTGCCCCTTCTGCTCCAGCTCCCGAAAGCGGCGCAAAGCGCGGGTATCGGCGCTTGCCGTCAGGTAAATCTTTAGCTGCGCGTGCGGAAGGACGCGGGTTCCGATATCCCTTCCGTCCATTACTACATCATGCGTGCGCGCAAGCTCCCGCTGCAGGTCAAGCAATTTTTCCCGCACGCAGGGGAGCGCCGCCGCCCTGGAAGCCATGTTGCCCACTTCCTCCGTGCGGATCAGCCCGGACACATTTTCCCCGTTTAACAATACCTGTTGTTCGCCGTCCCGGTATCGGATAGAAACCCGGATTTCCGGCAGAACCTCCGCCACCTTTTCTTCGCGCGCCTCCGTTTGGGACCGCAGCAAAAAAAGCGCAATGGCGCGGTACATCGCCCCGGTGTCCACATAAATAAAGGAAAGTTCCTTTGCCACCCTTCTGGCGATCGTGCTTTTTCCCGCGCCCGCCGGTCCGTCTATCGCTATATTATACGTCATAATTTCCCTCCCGCGGCATATCCGGTCGACCACGCGATCTGCAGGTTAAACCCTCCGGTCATCGCGTCCAGATCCAGTACCTCGCCGGCAAAATGCAGACCTTTCACCAGCTTCGATTCCATGGTGGACGGATCGATCTCCTTTACCGACACGCCGCCTCTTGTAATAACAGCTTCATTATAGCCGCGCTGTCCCGTCGCCGTCAACTGCAAATGTTTGATCAGATAAACCAGAGATTCCCGCTGGGCGCGCGTAATCTCATTGATCTTTTTTTCCTCCGGGATTTTGCTCAGTTCGATCATTACCGGCGTCAGCTTTGCCGGGAACAGCGTTCCGATCACATTTTTTATCTGTTTATTTTTATTTTGCTCAAACTCTCTTAGCAGCCGCGCGTCCAGCTGCTCCGCAGAAAGAGCCGGTTTCAAATCGATCAAAAGGCGCAGTTCTTTCTGGCGCAGCGCTTCCGCCGCCGCTGCGCTCGCCGTCAGCACCAGCGGCCCGGTTACCCCAAAATGGGTAAACATCATTTCTCCAAATCCCTGGTGCAGACATTTCTCCCCATCCAGTACAGACAGCCTGACGTTGCGCAGCGAAAGTCCCTGCAGTTTTTTTACAAACGGCTCCCGCACGTTCAGCGGAACCAGGCTGGGCGATAATTCCGTCACCGTATGTCCGCACTCCGCGGCGAAGCGGTAACCGTCGCCGGTCGATCCCGTACTCGGATAAGAAAGCCCGCCGGTCGCCACAATCACCGTATCTGCTTCCAGCGCTTTTCCGTCCGCCAGGCGCACGCCCGTAATCTTCGCTTTCGTTTGGCCCCGTCCGCCGCCCGCCTTTTGCGAAGCCCCAAAATCCGCCTGCGGCGCGGTTTCTTCCCGCGCCGGCTTCTCCAGCAGCAGCGTCTTTACCTGCGCGTTTAAATGCACCTGTACGCTGTACTCTTTTAACGCGCGGCGCAGCGCGTCGATCACATCCGCCGAACGGTCGGACGCCGGAAATACGCGTTGCCCGCGTTCCGTTTTCACCGGACAGCCGTGCGCTTCAAAAAAATCCATTACATCCTGATTGCTGTATCCGTAAAACGCGCGGTACAAAAATTTGCGGTTCCTGCACACGTTTTCAAAAAACGTCTCCCCGTCGCAGGCGTTTGTCAGGTTGCATCTGCCTTTCCCGGTAATGTAGAGCTTTTTCCCCAGACGCTCGTTCTTCTCATATAATTCCACTTTCTGTCCGCTTTTTGCCGCGGCGATCGCCGCGAACATACCGGCGGCGCCTCCGCCGATAACCAGAACCTTGCCCATGTTCTCTCCCTTTCCCAGACTTACTCTGTAACGCTTTTAAGTATGCCACAAACCCCCGCGAACATCAAGCGGACAAATAGAAAAAGAACCGATTCCACATCGGAATCGGTTCTTGCTTTTGTGTATGAATTTTGCGCCTGCAAATACAGATTACACCGGATAAGCTCCGTTTTTGGTATCTGCCGCTGTTGCGTCCACGCCGGTCTGCTGCGCTTCCCTGTATTTGAAAAATTCGGTAGCCACCTGCGGGAACAGCGCGTAAGACAGAACGTCCTCGTCCTGCTGCGACCACTGGGCCATTTCTTTTCTCAGGGTATCCAGTTCGTCCGGAATCAGATCCGCCGGACGGCAGGTGATGATCTCGGCGTCGCCGATGCACTTCTTCTGCAC
>CANQJX010000138.1 GCA_947624335.1 uncultured Marvinbryantia sp. | reverse complement strand
CATCTTTTTTTCTATTAAGATCAGAAAAGCACTTCCAGCTTAAGCATTGTTGGAAGTGCTTTGTCTACAGTCTGAGACCGCCTGATCAGGCGGTCTTAAATATTACGGATTTATATTTTTCCAGTACAAGCAGCGCGCCCATGCCCAGCGCATAGCAGGAAACTACCTCGCCCGCGCCGACTGTCAGCATCATAAACGGGATCGGAAGATTGATACCGTAGCCGTAGAACAGCACAAACGGGACAATCACAGTGTTTGCCAGTATGGGCGGGATCGGAACGAGAAACTTTTGCCTGCGCAGCGCGTAAGAGCCGAGCGCTCCGATCAGAGTGGCGACGCTCCCGAAGAAAATATCCAGCGGGATTGCTCCGCCCGCTAAATTGCCGATGATACATCCCGCAAACAAACCGGGGATCGCGGCCGGGGTAAAATACGGCAAGACCGTTAAAGCCTCCGCGAAGCGTACCTGTACCTCGCCAAATGACAGCGGCGCAAAAACAATGGTCAGCACCACATAGAGCGCGGCGATTGCCGCAGCCTGTGTCAGAAATAAAATCTTTTTGTTCTCCATATTCACTTGTCTCCTTTAGTTTTGTTTTTCGTCAGGAAGGTCTCGAACTGACGTTGCTGCTTTGCCGCCTCGTGCGTAAACGGACGCCGCGGCGACTGCCAGTATAGCATAAATTCGGCGGCGGCGCAAGCGCCGCTTTTTTTAATTGTGGTTGTGAAAAGAAAAACGCCGTGGTAAAATAAGATAAAAACAGGTAATTGTTTCGGAAAGCAAAGGAGCAAAGATGGAGATTATTGAAATTTTAAAAGCGGTATTGTTTGGCCTTGTGGAAGGTATTACGGAGTGGCTGCCGATCAGCAGCACCGGGCATATGATCCTTCTGGACGAGTTTGTAAAGCTGGACGTATCGGAAGCGTTTCTCTCAATGTTTCTGGTAGTGATACAGTTGGGGGCCATTCTGGCGGTGGTGGTGCTTTTTTGGGGAAAGCTCTGGCCGTTTTCCACAAAAGAAAAATTCTTTATCAAAAAAGATACGTTTTCCATGTGGTTTAAAATACTGGTGTCGTGCATACCGGCGGCGGTGGTGGGCATATTGTTTGAAGAAGAACTGGACGCGCTGTTCTATAATTATCAGACCGTGGCGATGGCGCTGATTATTTTTGGCGTTCTGTTTATTGTGATCGAACACCAGAACCGCGATATGAAGATTAAAGTAAATTCGATTGCCGAGATCAATTATCCGATTGCTTTATGGATCGGCGTATTCCAGGTGATCGCCGCGGTATTTCCCGGAACGTCCCGTTCGGGGGCGACGATTCTCGGCGCGCTGATGGTAGGCGTTTCCCGGCCCGTGGCGGCGGAGTTTACGTTTTTCCTGGCAGTGCCTGTGATGCTGGGCGCCAGCCTGTTAAAGATTATAAAATTCGGCTTTTCCTTTACTTCCGCGGAAATCATCCTGCTGATGGCGGGGATGGCCGTGGCTTTTCTGGTATCGATCGCGGTGATCAAGCTTCTGCTTGGCTATATCCGCAAGCACACCTTTACGGTGTTCGGCTGGTATCGCATTATCCTTGGAATTGTCGTGCTGGCGTATTTCTGGATGTTTTCCGCGGCGTAAACCGTTTTGTAAAAAGAGGTTTTTATGAAAATCACATTACCACAGGATGTAAAGTACATTATCGACCAGCTTCAGACAGCCGGCTACGAGGCATACGCCGTAGGCGGCTGTATTCGTGATTCTGTTTTGGGGCGCACACCGGACGACTGGGATATTACGACTTCGGCAAAGCCGCCGCAGATCAAGCAGATATTCTGGCGCACAGTCGATACCGGGATCGCGCATGGGACGGTAACGGTGCTGCTGAACCGAAAAGGATATGAGGTGACGACTTACCGGATTGACGGAGAGTATGCGGATCACCGGCATCCGAAGGAAGTCTGCTTTACGGGCGACCTGAAAGAAGACCTTCGGCGGCGGGATTTTACGATCAACGCAATGGCTTATAACGAAACGGACGGGCTGACGGATGTTTTCGGGGGAATGCGCGACCTGAAAGAAGGAATCATCCGCTGCGTGGGAAACGCGCGGGAGCGCTTTGAGGAAGACGCCCTGCGGATGCTGCGCGCGGTGCGTTTTGCCGCCCAGCTTGGGTTTGCCGTTGAGGAGGAGACCGGCCGCGCGATTCGGCAGATGGCCGGTAATCAGCGCGGAGCGCATTCAGACGGAACTGGGAAAGCTTTTGCTGTCGCCGCATCCGGAGACGTTAAAAATGGCCTATGAACTTGGCATGACGGCGGTATTTCTGCCGGAGTTTGACCGGATGATGGAAACGCCGCAAAATAACCCGCATCATTGCTACAATGTGGGGGAACATACGCTGAAGGCGCTGGAGTTTTGCGAGGCGGATAAGGTGCTTCGCCTTGCCGCCCTATGCCATGATTTCGGAAAACCGGATGCAAAGACCACCCAAAACGGCGTGGACCATTTCCGCGGACATCCGGCAATCAGCGAACAGCTTGCCGCAAAGGCGCTGCGCCGCTTAAAATTTGACAACGACACCATCGAAAAGGTAAAAGTGCTGGTGCGCCTGCATGACGCGTACCCGCGCTTGAATGAAGAAACGTTAAGGATTCTGCATGCCGGCAAGGAGGCGGTTACGAAAAAAACCGTGCGCAGACTGATGTTTTGCGCCGGGAAGGATCTGTTTCCGAAACTAATGCAGTTGTGCGGCGCGGATGTGCTGGCGCAGAGCGATTACCGCAAAACGGAAAAGCTGCTGCTTCTGGAACAGATTTATTGCCTGTACGAACAGATCGTCCGGGACGGAGAATGCCTGTCCTTAAAGGAACTGGCGGTCGGGGGAAAGGATCTGATCGCGGCGGGCGTCAAGCCGGGAAAAGAGCTTGGGGAGATTTTAAACCGTATGCTGGAGGACGTGCTGGACGAACCGGAACATAATAAAAAAGAATATTTGATGGAATGTTATATTAAGAGATAATTTTTCTGCGTTCCGCATAGGATAGAAGGAGTGATATAGGGGAGGGTTATGCGTGAACGAGAAAAGCCTGAAAGTATTGGAGCAGTATGAGATCGAGGTCCTTGGCACAAGGCGGGGAAGAGGCTCCTATATCTGCGAAACAAACAGAGGGAAGGTGCTGCTGGCAAACTGCGCCGCTTCGGAAAAGAAGATGGCGTTTGTCAACCGGCTCCTGGAGGCGATGCGTGAAAGGGGGTATCCGTTTGCCGATATCGTGCTTGCGAACCGCGAGGGAAAGCTGCTGAGCATGGATCGGGACGAGGAAGTCTATATTGTGAAGGACTGGTATGAAGGGCGCGAGTGCGATACCAAAAGTATGGCGGATATCGAGCAGACCATCCGGCACCTGGCAGGGCTTCATAAACGGATGTATTTTATGCCGGACGACGAAAACGGGGACGGCAGTTATATAGGGGAAGATTTAAAATCGGAACTGGAACGCCATAACAGAGAGCTTTGCAAAATATATTCTTTTATGCGGAAACGAAAGCAGAAAGGGGATTTTGAGGTTCTGTTTTTAAACTGTTTCCGCATGTTTTACGAACAGGCGCAGGAAGCGGTAGCATTTCTGGAGCAGTCCGGCTGCGCGGGGCTTCGTATGGAAATGCTGCGCAGAGGCGCGCTCTGCCACGGGAATTTTAACCAGCACAACGTATGGTTCGTGGGAAAGGATCAGGTATTTATCGGAAATTTTGACAGGTGCCGTTACGACGTGCAGTGCGCGGACCTGTATCAGTTTATGCGCAAGATGATGGAAAAACAGGACTGGTCGAAACGAAGCGGGTACCGTATGCTGGAATGGTATGACAGGGAGCGCACGCTGGACGAGCGGGAGCGGATGTATCTGTACGCGCGCCTTTTGTATCCGGAAAAATTCTGGAAGCTGGCAAACCAGTATTACAACCATAATAAGGCGTGGATACCACAGAAAAATACGGAGAAATTAAAAACGCTGATACGGCAGCAGGACCAGAGAAATTCTTTCCTGAAAACACTGGAATAATCAGGGAATATCTGCTATGATTAAGAAAACTTCCCGCGGCGGGAGGCGATAAAAATACAATCGGAGGTGTTGGAAATGAACTATATGCAGATGTATGAAGAATGGCTGAACAATCCGGTATTTGACGAGGCAACCAAAGAGGAACTCAAAAAAATTGCGGGAGACGATAAGGAATTAAGGGAGCGTTTTTACAAGGATCTGGAGTTTGGAACCGCGGGGCTTCGCGGGGTGATCGGCGCCGGTACAAACCGCATGAATATTTATACGGTGCGCAAGGCAACGCAGGGGCTGGCGAACTATATTCTTTCGCTGGGGGCCGCGGCGCAGGGCGTGGCGATCGCTTATGATTCCAGAAGGATGTCGCCGGAGTTTGCGGATGAGGCGGCGCTCTGTCTGGCCGCAAACGGCATTAAGGCATATGTGTTTGAATCCCTGCGTCCCACCCCGGAACTATCGTTTGCGGTGCGCACGCTGCACTGTATCGCGGGCATTAATATTACGGCGAGCCACAATCCGCCGGAATATAACGGATATAAGGTTTACTGGGAAGACGGCGCGCAGATTACGCCGCCGCACGATACCGGCATCATGGCGGAAGTAAAGAAAGTGACCGATTATGCCGCGATGAAGACGATGCGCAAAGAAGACGCGCAGAGCGCGGGCCTTTATGAGACAATCGGCGCGCAGATTGACGACGCGTATATAGAAGAATTAAAGAAAAAGGTGATTCATCCGGAAGCAATCCGGGAGCAGCAGAAAAATATTAAGATCGTATACAGCCCGCTTCACGGAACGGGAAATATTCCGGCAAGACGCGTATTAAAAGAAATCGGTTTTGAAAACGTGTATGTGGTAAAAGAGCAGGAGCTTCCCGACGGCGAATTTCCGACGGTAAGCTATC
>CANQJX010000137.1 GCA_947624335.1 uncultured Marvinbryantia sp. | reverse complement strand
ATCTGGCAAAATATCCGCTTATAAAAATAAGCGCCGGCACATGGAACGAATAAATAACATAGTAAAGCTCCGGAAGCACGGGCGGTTTTGTCCCGCTCGCCAGTATTTGTACCAAATGTCCGAAAACCACCAGATATATGAGTAAAAACCGCATCGTGTCAAATTTATACTGCCGCAATGCTTTGCCCTCCGCGTTACCTGTTTTATTTATTATAATGTCCCATTATCGGGAATGCAAGCGCGCGCCTTATTTTTCCCGCGCTTTTGCCGCCGCTGCGTCGCCCGGTTTCAAAAAGGAGAGAAAATTATGGGAATGACAGAACTTCTGATGATCGCAATTGGCCTTTCGATGGACGCTTTTGCCGTATCCGTATGCAAAGGCCTGTCTCTGGGGAAAATCCGGATAACGCATATGTGCGCCGCCGGCGCATGGTTTGGCGGTTTTCAGGCACTGATGCCGGCAATCGGCTATTTCCTTGGAAAAACGTTTGCGGATATGATCACGCAGTTTGATCATTGGATCGCATTTTTCCTGCTTCTGTTTATCGGCGCAAATATGGCGCGGGAATCCTTTGGCAAAAAGGAACATATAGATGCCGCAATGGATATCCGTTCCATGTTTTTGCTCGCCGTAGCCACCAGCATCGACGCGCTGGCGGTAGGCGTCACCTTTGCCTTTATGCGGATCGCTGTTCTGCCCGCCGTCTGCCTGATCGGCGCCACCACCTTTGTCTTTTCCGCCGCAGGTATAAAAATCGGCAGTATTTTCGGCACAAGGTACCGGGCAAAAGCGGAATTTGCCGGAGGGATCATCCTCATTGTGATCGGCGTACGGATTCTGCTTGACGGCCTGGGCGTTTTGTAAATTACCCCTCCCATGCCCGAATCCGGTAAGTTACTCCCAGTTCTTCACAAATCTTTGCGCATTTTTCTTCTTCCTCTTTGGTTAAGGTCGTAGAAACGGTTGTCATTACCACATGCGGAACATATCGGGTACAGTCGCGCGCAAAATCCAGCATTGCCTGATAGGAAATATCGCCGAATTTGCTGCGCACCAGCTCGTGGTAGCGCGCGGGATCGGGCGTGTTCAAGCTGATGGAAACGGTATCGATCAGTCCCCGGAAAAGCTGCGCCGTCTTTTTCCCGTGAATCAGGTCGGACAGTCCGTTCGTATTGATGCGGATCGGCATGTGATACGTTTCTTTCACATACTTCGCCACCGCAAGCAGCACGTCGAGGCGCTCGGTCGGCTCTCCGAACCCGCAGAAAACCAGTTCCTTATAATCCTTCATATCAAAGTTTGCAAAATCCGCAATGATTTCCCCGTAGGTCGGCTCCTTTTCCAGCCACAGGGAATCCGATTCTCCCATGGTGTCGCGCGTCTGCCGCAGGCAGAAGGTACACGCGCACGGGCATCGGTTCGTCAGGTTCACATAAAGATTGTCGTGTACTTTGTATAAGATCGTCATTGTTTTTCCCCTTCTATTTTAAACTGTCCAGTACTTCTTCAAACGCCACCCCGTCTGTCAGCGGGATATCCAGATCAATCGATTTTTGAATACACTTTTTTACAAAATTGGACGCTTTCTTTACCGAAACGGCAAAATCGACCTCGTTGACCGCGTCCGCCGCCACGATGGAAGCAAAAATGTCGCCGGTTCCGGAGCGCTGCGTTCCCACGCGGATCGTGCGCAAAAAGTGGTCGCAGTCTGGCGCGCATACATAGTTTGCGATGTACCCGCCCTGTACAATCCCCGTAATCACAATTTTCTGCGGCCCCTGTTCCATCAGCTGCGCGGCCATCCGGCGGATTTCCTTTTTTCGCCATTTTTCTTTATAGGGCGTGTCGGTAAGGATGCACGCCTCCGTGAGATTAGGCGTCAGAATATCCGCATACTGCACAAGCTGCTTCATACAGCCGCACATCTCAGGCGTATAGGTGGAATAGGGCCTCCCGTAGTCTCCCATCACCGGATCAATTACAACAACCGTCCCCGGCCTGCGAAACCGTTTGATAAAATCGCCGACAATATCAATCTGGCGCGCCGAACCCAGAAACCCCGTATAAATTCCGGAAAACTCTAATCCAAGGCGCTCCCAGTGATTTATGTATTCCGGCATGGACGCCGTGAAATCCTCAAAATAAAAATGTTCAAATCCGGTATGATTTGAAAAAACAGAGGTCGGCAGGGGGCAGCACTGTACTTTTAATTTTGAGATCACCGGAAGCGAAACCGCGATCGAACATCTGCCAAATCCCGAAAGGTCATTGATTACCGCTATTTTTTTCTGTCTGTTGTGTATGCCCTTCTTTTCCATGCTCTCCTTCTCCTGAAAGTTCCTTTCTCTTTGCGGCAGGAAACGCTTCTTTACAGCCGCTTCAGAATCTCCTCTTTTGGCAGAAGACCGACGCACTGATCCTTTTTCTCTCCGTCCCGGAACACCAGCAGCATAGGGATTGCGCTCACCCGGTACTGCATCGCCAGTTCCATCTGCTCATCCACATTTACCTTCGCCAGCTTCACGTCCGCGCGTTCCTGTTCAATCTCCTCCAGAATCGGGGCGATCTGTCTGCACGGGCCGCACCAGTTTGCCCAGAAATCTACCAAAACCGTGCCTTTTGCCTCCAACACTTCCTTCTGAAACGTGTCCTTTGTCACATTTACCATCCGTCATTCCTCCTGTGCTTTTCTTCTGACAGGTTCATTATAGAATGGTTTGGCCTCCCTTGCAAGGGGTGCCGCAAAAAACAGCGTCTTTCTCATCCGCGTTTAACCGGCGTTTCCCGCGCGCCGAAACCCGTTGACATTTACCTGAAATTTTGCAATAATGAACTATCATGGACGAACATATTTTACCGAAATTAAAGGACAACATAGCAAAGGTAATGATCGGGAACGAGCGGACGATTGAACTGGTGCTTACCTGTATTCTGGCGAAAGGACATGTGCTTCTGGAAGATGTCCCGGGTACCGGAAAAACCGTGCTGGCAAAATCGCTGGCCAAATCTGTGCAGGCAAAGTTTGGGCGCGTGCAGTTTACGCCGGATCTTCTGCCCTCGGATGTAACCGGTTTAAACTATTTTGACGCGAAACAGGGCGCGTTTGTCTTTTCGGAGGGCCCGGTATTTTGCAATATCCTGCTCGCCGACGAAATTAACCGCGCTACGCCCAAAACCCAGAGCAGTCTTCTGGAATGTATGGCGGAGCGTCAGGTAACGGTAGATAAAGTAACGCGGCCTTTATCCGAGCCATTCCTTGTGATCGCTACTCAGAATCCTCTGGAAACCCTGGGGACGTTTCCGCTTCCGGAAGCGCAGATGGACCGTTTTTTGATGCAGCTTTCCATGGAAGCGCTGTCTCCCGCGCAGGAGCGCGCGATGGTGGAGCGTTTCCTGACGGACGAGCCGCTGGCGAAGCTGGATGTGGTTTGCCGGAAAGAGGAGCTTGCCGCGCTGCAGGAACAGTGCCGGGAAGTTTATCTGCATCCGGATCTTTTAAATTATATGGTATCCGTTATTCATGCCACCCGAAATCACGAAAAGGTGGAAAGCGGCGTAAGCCCCAGAGGGACGCTGGCGTTTGTGCGCGCGGCGCAGGGCTGCGCCATGGTAAAGGGCCGTGATTATGTGGTCCCGGAGGATATCAAAGCGGTGGCGGTTCCCGTGCTGGCGCACCGGTTAAATCTTTCTGCCGGCGAAGACGGGCGCAGGGCGGCCGTACAGATTGTGGAAGAGATTCTTCTGCGCGTGCCTCTTCCCACCGAGGATTGGGGGAAACGCTGATGCTGCTCCTTCTGCTTCTTAGCGTACTGTTTGCTTTCTGGCTGCAGCGCCGGATCTACCGCAGATACTGGGCCAAAGATTTGTCGGTACAGGCGGAGTTTGCGGACAGCTACGCCTATGAGGGCGGCGTCTCGCATCTGCGCGAGGAAATCTGCAACCGTAAAAAGCTGCCGCTTCCCGCTGTGGAAGTGCGCCTTTCCATGAGCCGAAATCTGGAATTTTCCAGCGGCGCAAAAGCAAATTCAAGTATTACCGACCTTAGTTATAAGCGTGATGTATTTTCCTTTTTGTTCCATCAAAAGGTAATCCACACGCTTCCTTTTATTTGCAGGCATTACCAATGTGGAAGTGATCGGATACGATCTCTTTTTCGACACCCGGCATTATCTGGATGTGCCGCAGCATACGCAGTTTTACGTTTATCCCGCGCAGATTGACGCGCGGCGGATACGGCTGATCTGTCAGGCGATCGCGGGGATGGTTCTGGTGCAGAACCGCCTTTATCCGGATCCGTTTGAATTTTCCGGCATCCGCGAATACCGCCCCGCGGATCCGATGCGCCGCATCAACTGGAAAGCGTCGGCGCGCTGCGGTTCCCTGATGGTAAACGAGTTTGATTCCACCACCAGCATCCAGGCAACCATCGTTCTGGACGTGGAGGATTCTCATATCCTGCGCTATGAAGCGCTTACGGAAGAAGGCATCCGCATCGCTTCCTCGCTGGCGGCAAAAATGGTAAAAGAGCATATGGAACTGGAGCTTATCAGCAACGCGGTGATAAAAGAGGAGGAAGGCGGCGCGCCGCGGCAATTATGCTGGACGGCAAAAGCAGAAGCCGGACAGGTTGCAAAACTGAACCGGCAGCTCGCGTGCATCGACACGCAGGAGGCAACCGAACCCATTTCCTCTGTTTTGGCGCAAGAAACCGCGCAAAAGCGAAGCGGTCGCATTTATGTGCTGATCTCAAAAAACCAGGAGCATACGGCAGACGCGCTGAACGCCCTGGCGGCAAACGGAAACGAAATCCTGTGGATCCTGCCGGTAAGATCCGGCATGAAACTGGAGGCGCGGGAAACGCCTTCTGTCCATCTGATGCGCTGGGAGGTGCTTACATGAAACATTCTGTCTGCAAACCGGGCGACCATCTCAGTCTGGCGCTTCTTTCCTGGCTTCATATCCTGCTGCTTTTTGGCTGCAGCTATCTTGTAG
>CANQJX010000136.1 GCA_947624335.1 uncultured Marvinbryantia sp. | reverse complement strand
GTGCAGGCGCACGGTCTATCCGCTGCGCAGCGCGCTTATGCGTCTGCAGAATTTTTGCCGGCGGCAGATGGAACAATGCTTGGAGGAAAAAGAAGCCGGCATTTTAAGCGCGATGCTGCTCGGCGACCGGGCGGCTTTGGACCGCGAGACCAAAAATTTGTATCAGGATGCCGGAATCTTTCATTTGCTGGCAATCTCCGGACTGCATATTTCTCTGACAGGAATGTGCCTCTACCGCGTCCTGCGAAAGATCCATGCCCCGTTTCAGGCGTCGGCGCTGCTCTCGTTCGGCGCGATGGCGGCGTATGCTTTTATGGCCGGTTCCGTTTCGGCAATCCGCGCGGTATTTATGTTCGGAATGTTTTTGCTGTCCCAGGTTACGGGGCGTACCTACGATTTGCCGACCGCGCTGGCGGCCGCGGCTGCGTGCATTCTTACCTGGGCGTCCGATATGATCACGCAGGCGGGGTTTTTGCTTTCGTTTGCGGCAGTCGGCGGCGTTTTGCTCGCTTCCTGCTGGGAAAGCCGCCTGCTTTGCAGGACGGCGGCGGGGGTCAGCCTTGCTGTCAGCCTGTTTACGGCTATGCCGGTCGCGTTCTTTTATTACCAGCTTCCGCTATATGCGGTGCTTCTGAACCTGTGTATTCTTCCGCTGATGCCGTTTGTGCTTGGGTTTGGGATCGCCGGCACAGCGGCGTCGGTCTGCTCAAAAACGCTGGGAAGCTTCCTGCTGGCGCCGGCGCATTATCTGATTCGGGCAATCACATTTTTGTGTGAAAAGGTTTGCCTGCTGCCTTTTTCCACAATTGTCACAGGAAAACCGGGTATCTTTGCCATCGCCGTCTATTATTTGGCTCTGGCGCTTATTTTCCGCGGTTTCGCGGCATGGAAACGCAGGCCGGCGTTTTGGAAAGGCGGATTTACAGACGCGATGCGAATTGCTGCGGCCGGATGTCTTTTGGCGGTTTGCTTTACGGTTCCGGGACGGGCGGACTTTACGATGACGTTTCTGGACGTCGGACAGGGAGACGGGTGCTGCATACAGAACGCGCGGCGCAGCGTGTGGATGATCGACGGCGGGAGCAGCACGCAGGAGCAGGTAGCGCAGTATTGCATAGAACCGTTTTTAAAAAGCAAAGGAATCGGCCGGGTAGACTACTGGCTGCTTTCTCACAGCGATGCGGACCACAGCGGCGGGCTTTATGAAATTTTGCGCACCTATGTGCGTGGAACAGATGGAAAAAACGCAGCCGGCATTACCGTGGGAACGATTTTGCTTGCAGATATCCGAGAGGATTCCGAACGCAGAGAAGAAATCTGCTCTATGGCGCGCCGGCTTCAGATTCCCGTCCGCCTGGTCAGACGCGGAGCCAATCTTGCCGATGGCGACCTGAACATCAAAATTCTCGGTCCGAAAAAAACGGCATATGAGGACAGCAACGCCTCGTCGGTTGTCGCGCTTGTGAAATATCAGGGATTTTCCGCTCTTATGACAGGCGACGTGGAGGGAAGCGGGGAAAAGGAGCTATTAGAAGACGGGGTTTTGGAGGATGTGGATTTGCTGAAAGCGGCGCATCACGGTTCCGGGCATACCACTTCCGGGGAGTTTTTGAAAAAGACAAAACCGGAGGTTACCGTGATTTCCTGCGGGAAGGGAAACCGTTACGGGCATCCGCACGCGGAACTTCTGGAGAGACTGGCAAAGTACGGAAGCAAAGCCGTGCGGACAGACGAGCATGGAGCGGTTATCCTTACAGTAAACGAAAACGGGTACCGGATACGGGGATGGCAAAATTGACGCTTGCGTTACAGGAGCATCCGGGATAAAATAAGGACAGAGAAAACGGCAAAAACGGGGGTGCCAAAAATGACGATCCGCGAGATGGCAGAGCAAAGGGAGGAAGCGTTTTTAAGCCCGTATGCGAGCCTTAGCAAAAACTCAAAAGGAAGGGATATTCCGGAAGAACCGTGCGATATCCGTCCCGTGTACCAACGGGACCGCGACCGCATTTTGCACTGCAAATCGTTTCGCAGGCTGAAACATAAAACACAGGTTTT
Organism: uncultured Marvinbryantia sp.; assembly: GCA_947624335.1. Classification (GTDB taxonomy): domain Bacteria; phylum Bacillota; class Clostridia; order Lachnospirales; family Lachnospiraceae; genus Marvinbryantia. The sequence goes on along the minus strand of CANQJX010000136.1, from coordinate 2,959 downwards.
TTTAAGCCCGCAGGGGGACCACTACCGGGACCGGCTGACCCACACGCTGGAAGTATCCCAGATTGCGCGCACGATCGCACAGGCGCTTCGCTTAAACGAGAGCTTAACGGAAGCGATCGCGATGGGGCATGACCTGGGCCATACCCCGTTCGGACATGCAGGCGAACGGGTATTGGACCGCGTCTGCCCGGACGGTTTTGTACACTGCGAGCAGAGCATCCGCGTAGTAGAATTGCTGGAAAAAAAGGGAAAAGGATTGAATCTGACATGGGAGGTGCGCGACGGGATTTTAAACCATCGTTCCGAAGGAACCCCCGCGACTTTGGAGGGAAAAGTGGTGCGCCTGTCGGATAAGATCGCTTACATCAACCATGACATTGACGATGCGGAGCGCGCCGGTATTCTGAAAGAGGAGGATATTCCCCTGCAGTACCGACGGATTCTGGGAAGCACGATCAAGGACCGCCTGAACACCCTGATTCACGATATTGTAAGCAGCAGCATGGACCGGCCGGATATCATCCAGTCGCCGGAAGTTGCGCAGGCAATGACCGATATGCGCAAATTTATGTTCTGGAATGTGTATACCAATCCGGTGGCAAAAGGAGAAGAGATCAAAGCGGAAAAAGTAGTAGAATCCCTCTATTATTATTACGAAGAGCATCTGGAGGATTTACCCGCAGAGTACCAGCAGATGGTTACGCAGCAGGGCGAGAGCATTTCCCGCGTGGTCTGCGACTATATTTCCGGTATGACGGATCAATATGCCATGACGAAATACACCGAATATTTCATTCCGAAAGCGTGGCAGTTTTAAAAGGAGAAGCAGATGTTTTATTCGGATGATCTGATAGAAGAAGTACGTTCCAGAAACGATATTGTAGACGTGGTCTCCGGCTATGTAAGGCTTCAGAGAAAGGGAAACTCTTACTTCGGACTCTGCCCGTTCCACAGCGAGAAATCGGCGTCTTTTTCCGTATCCCGCGAAAAGCAGATGTATTATTGCTTCGGATGCGGAGCGGGAGGAAACGTCTATACTTTTCTGATGGAGTATGAACATTATACTTTTCCGGAGGCGGTAAAAGCACTTGAGGAAAGGGCGGGCTTTGCGCTGCCCGATCAGGAAGAGAGCGAGGAGGACAAGCGCAGGCAAAGCCTGAAAAGCCGCGTGATGGAATTAAACAAAGAAGCGGCAAAATATTTTTATTATCAACTGCGCGCGCCGGGCGGCGCACACGCGATGAACTATTTAAAAGGACGCGGGCTTTCTGACGAGACAATACAGCGGTTCGGGCTTGGCTACGCCAATAAATACAGCGACGATCTGTACCGCTATCTGAAAGGAAAACAGGTGCCGGACGAGCTGCTTGCGCAGTCCGGATTGATGCAGGTGAACGAAAAGCGCGGCATGTACGACAAGTTCTGGAACCGCGTGATTTTTCCGATTATGGATGCCAACAGCCGCGTGATCGGGTTCGGCGGACGGGTGATGGGCGACGGCAAGCCCAAATATTTAAATTCGCCGGAGACAGTCGCGTTTGATAAAAGCCGCAATCTTTACGGACTGAATTTTGCGCGGACCGCCAGGGGAAAATATCTGCTGGTCTGCGAGGGATATATGGATGTCATTTCGCTGCATCAGGCGGGATTTACCAATGCGGTCGCGTCTCTTGGAACGGCGCTGACCGCCCAGCATGCAGGGCTGATCCGCCGTTATACACAGGAGGTTATTCTTACTTATGACAGCGATGAGGCGGGAATGCGCGCGGCGCTGCGGGCGATTCCGATACTGGCGGAGGCGGGGGTGAACGCCCGCGTTCTAAATATGAAGCCGTATAAAGATCCGGATGAGTTTATCAAGGCGCTGGGGGCGTCAGAATTCCAGAAACGGATCGACGATGCGCAGAACAGCTTTCTCTTTGAGACGGATATGCTGCAGACGGCTTACGATATGAACGATCCGAACGGAAAAACAGCGTTTTACCGCGCGGTCGCCGAAAAACTGACAGGCTTTGAACAGGAACTGGAGCGAGAGAATTATCTGGAGGCGGTCGCCGCGCGCTATCATGTGCGTGCGGAAAGCCTTCGTAAACTGGTGAACAGCGTGGCTTTGGGAAGCATAAACCGCCGCGTGGCGCAGCCGCAGACACAGCGTCTTCAGCGTAAGGAACAGGAACCGGGAATTTTAAAGTCTCAAAAATTACTGTTGACGTGGCTGATTGAGTTTCCGGCCCTGTATGCGGGTGTCAAAAAATATATTACCTGCGAAGATTTTACGGGGGATCTGTACCGGAACGTGGCGAGGCTTTTATTCGCCCAGTACGACGCGGGCGAGCATGTCCCGGCTAAAATTCTGGATTCTTTTACCGATCCGGAAGAGCAGAGCCGCGTTGCGGCGCTGTTTCATTCTAATCTGGAAGTAGAAACAGAGGAGGAACGGGAAAAGGCGTTCAGGGAAACCCTGCAAAAGATCGTGGCGCACAGCCTGGATGAACGGCGCGCCGGCCTGGATCCGGCGGACATACAGGGACTGCAGCGTCTGCTTACCGAACAGAAGAAACTCAAAGAGATTGCGGGAGAAAATTTTGTATTTCATTAGGAGAGATTATGCAGCTTTCAAGTCGATTACAGGCAGTGGCGGATATGGCACAAGACGCCGTTTCCCTGGCGGACATCGGCACAGACCATGGGTATGTGCCGATTTATCTTATGCTGGAAAAACATCTTTCCTATGCGGTGGCAATGGACATTCATAAAGGGCCGCTGCAGCGTGCCGGCGAGCACATCCGCAGCTATCAGTTACAGGACAAAATTGTGACCAGGCTTTCCGACGGAGCAGAAAAACTAAAAGAAGGCGAGGTAGACACCGTTGTGATTGCCGGCATGGGAGGCGCGCTTACCGTCCGGATTTTAAAAGAAGGGGCGCGGACGCTCCAAAATGTCCGCCTGGTGCTGCAGC
>CANQJX010000135.1 GCA_947624335.1 uncultured Marvinbryantia sp. | reverse complement strand
AAGCGAAAAACCGTATGCAGGCTGGCCGGGATCAATCTGCTGATTGCCGCGCTTTTGTTTCTTCATGCCTGCCAGGTGAATGCGCATGCGAGCACGTTCGGTATCGACAAGCGGGGGCCGCGCCATATGCTGGCCGCCTGCCTGGAAAGCGGCCTGTATAAAAATTATCCGGATCAGAAGCTGGTGCGGGAAATCGAAACGATTTATACCGAAAATGATCAAAAAATAAACTGGACGGTTTTTGAACCGATCATGCAGATGTTTGGCGGCAATAGCAAAGAATACAATCCCGGCCTGAGAAAATTTTGCTTATCTTGCATCCGGTCGGATCCGGGAGGCTATCTTCGCTATCTGTTCAGCCGCTTTACGGACAATATCCGGGTAACCTTTGAAATCAAACATGCAAAGTCCGATCGGGGAAACGCCGCAGAACAGTTTGTGCTGCAGATGCAGAACCAGATCTTTTTCCCGGTCAGCATCGGGCAGGTTTATCTGATCTATTTTGCATTGCTGTTTCTCCTGATTAAGAAGTGGTTAAAAAGCGGTCAATGTCCGTGGTATTATCTGGGCGCTGTGGGAATCTTGTCCGCGATTATTATTTCGGTATTTGTCGGAACGTACAACGTGTATGAGCGCTGTATGATTTATATATTGCCGTTTACCTGCTTCGGGATGGCGCTGCTTTTTCGCGATCTGGCCGGCGCGGTGCAAAAATACGGCGAAATCCCGGCGAATGACGCGGAGGTGTACAGGGAATGATTCTATTTAGCATTGCGGTTCCCGTATACAACCAGAGTTCTTTTCTGCGCCCGTGCCTGGACAGTATCTGCCGGCAGATGGAGGACGATATGGAACTGCTGCTGCTGGACGACGGTTCCACAGACGGTTCCGCAGACATCTGCGGCGAATACGCAAAAAAAGACGCGCGCATCCGCGTATTCCATGAACCAAACGGCGGCGCTGCGGCGGCAAGAAACAGGCTGCTTTCCAAGGCGCGGGGAAAGTGGCTGATCTTTGCGGACGGCGACGATATCCTGATAGACGGCGCGCTGAAAATCATGCGGGAATATGCGGACGCCACGGATCAGCTGATTGTTTTTTCAAGCCGGCGCTTTTGGGAGAACATCGGCGCGCAAAAGCAGATCTCAGACAGAAAGGACCACTGCGTTTTTGCGAGCGGGGTGACGGACTTTCGCGCGGCCGTTCTGGACGAGACCTTTCAAAGAGCGCTCTTTGGCGATTTGGATCTGCGCAGCGTATGGGGAAAGATGTGGAATCTTCCTTTTTTGCGTGGGAGCGGCGTCTGTTTTTTGGAGCACTTAAAGTTTGGGGAAGATATGGCGTTTAATTTTGCCGCCACGCGCGCGATGCGGCAGATCCGCGTGGTATACCGCTGCGTTTACGGCTACCGGCAAAATCCGGCGTCTGTCACGATGCGCTTTTCGCAGGACGCGGCGTGGATTTGCAAAGACACCATCGAAAGCCTGAAAAAAGATATGGAGGATCACGGGGAATTTCAATCGGATGTGCTGACGGAAGCGTTTTGGAAGAAGGCCGGATCGTTTCTTCGCACGGCGTTTGCCATGAGCATTCAGCATCCCGACTGCCGCTGGAACCGCCGGGAGAGACGGGAACGGATGGAAGAGTTCTGTCGGCAGGACTGGGTGCGGGAAACGGCGGGACATGCGCCGGAAAAAGAGGATTTTTATGCCGCGCTTCGCATGGCGCTTGCCGGGAAATACAAGAGGCTGGAACGCTATTGCAGACGGAAACGCCTGCGTTATACAATAGTGCGCCGTCTGAACCAAAGCGCGTCCGGGCGCAGATTTGTAAACTGGTATTCCCGACAGAAGAAAAAGAAGAGTTATACCTGATAATACGCTTTGTACCATTTGGCGAACGCACGCAGCCCGCTTGCGAGATCCGTGCCGGGCAGTGGCCCGAAATCCCGTTCAAAGGCTCCGGTATCCGCATAAGTTACCGGAACGTCGCCCGGCTGCATGGGAACGAACTTTTTGTGCGCTTCCAAGTCAAAATCCGCGGGAAGAATGTCGGCGCGCACCAGCTCTTCCGATAAGATCCTTACAAAATCCGTCAGATTTTGCGGGCGGCCGCAGCCGATATTATACAGGGCATAAGGCGCCGCCACGTCGTTTGCCGTTTGGCCGGGAGCGCGGCGCATTACCCTGGATACGCCCTCTACAATATCGTCGATAAACGTAAAATCGCGTTTACAGTTTCCATAGTTAAAAATCGAAATGCAGTCGCCTTTGCGCAGCTTATCGGTAAAACCAAAGTATGCCATATCCGGGCGGCCCGCCGGCCCATAGACGGTAAAAAAGCGCAGGCCGGTACAGGGGATGCCGTAAAGCCTGGCGTAAGCGTGCGCGAGAAGTTCATTTGATTTCTTGGTCGCCGCATACAGGGAAACCGGATGATCGGTGTTGTCTTCTGTGCAAAACGGGACTTTCCGATTTTCTCCGTACACCGAAGAGGAAGAGGCATAAACCAGGTGTTCCACGCCTTTGGCGCCGCCGTCACGGGAGTGGCGGCACGCTTCCAGGATAGAATAGAAACCGATCAGATTGCTCTCGATATAAACGTCCGGATTGGTGACGGAATAACGCACGCCCGCCTGCGCGGCGAGATGCACTACGATATCAAAAGAATGTTCGCAGAACAGCCGCCGGATTTGCTCCCGGTCAGCGATATTGCCGCGGACAAAATGCCATTTGGAAGAGGACTTTGCCGCCGCCTCGTCTATCAGCGCGAGACGGTATGTTTTTAACTGCGGATCGTAGTAATCATTCAGGCTGTCAATGCCGGTAATTTCGCAAAACTGCGTTTCGCTCAAAAGCTTTTGCACTAAACCTGCCCCGATAAATCCGGCTGCTCCGGTAACCAGTATGTTCTTATGGTCAAGAGACGTTATCGTGTTCATGTGGTTTTTCCTCCTGAGAAAAACGGTGCGGCTTCTGCTTTATGATAATGGTTTTGCCGCGGGATGTCAAGAATTGCGGCGCGCCGCTAAAACCGTTGCGTTTTGCGGCTGTTCGTTGTATATTTGAGATAACGCCGACGCGCATGGAGGTGAGAAGATGATCTATACCGTTACCTTTAATCCGTCCCTGGATTACCTTGTATCTGTAAAAAATTTTCGGACAGGCTATACAAACCGTACCGATTCGGAGTTTCTTCTTCCGGGCGGAAAAGGGATTAATGTATCGATGGCGCTTGAAAACTTTGGCATTGCCAGCACAGCGCTCGGATTTGTGGCGGGATTCAGCGGGACAGAAGTGGAAAAGCGTCTGCGCGAACGGAACATACAGACCAGATTTATCCGGCTGGACGAAGGTTTTACAAGGATCAACCTCAAACTAAAATCAATAGAAGGAACGGAAATCAACGGGCAGGGCCCCGCGATTCCCGCGGATAAACTCAAGGAACTGATGGCTCAGACGGACGCGCTGGGCAAGGGCGATATTCTGTTTCTGTCCGGAAGCGTTCCCCCTTCCGTTCCGGACGACATCTATCAGCAGATGATGCAGCGTCTGGAAGGCAGAGGCGTCCGCGTCTGCGTGGACGCGTCCGGGGACTTGCTAAAGCAGACGCTGGCGTACCGCCCGTTTTTTATCAAACCGAACCGTCAGGAACTGGAAGAATTGTCCGGGAGGACGATTGCCGCAAGAGAGGACGCAGTGCCGTGCGGAAAAATGCTGCATGACCTGGGCGCGCAGAATGTCCTGATCTCGCTGGCGCAAGAGGGAGCCGTGCTGATTGCGTCGGACGGCAGGGTCTTCTCGGCGCCTGCGCCAAAAGGGAACGCGGTAAACGCGGTGGGGGCGGGAGACGCTATGGCGGCCGGCTTTTTGGCGGGCTGGCTGGCGAACCATGATTATAAGCGCGCGTTTTATATGGGAATCGCGGCGGGAAGCGCCAGCGCCTTTTCGGAACATTTAGCGACGCGCGCGCAGACGGAGGCGCTGTACCGGAAAATCTGCGCGGACGCAGGCAGCAGGCAAAGCCCGGAACGTGTATCATAGAACCGTTTTTGAAACTTTTAATAGGAGGCCGTAAGATGTTTGACTATGGGAAATTGCAGGATCCTGAATTTTTTAAGGAACATGTGCTGCCCGCACATTCCGACCATATCTGCTATCCGAATGAGGAGCTGCTGCGGCGGGGAGAAAATCCTTACCGCTGTTCCTTAAACGGGGTATGGAAATTTTCTTACGCGAGAAACTTAAGCGAGTGTGTCAAAGACTTTGAAAGCCCTGAGACGGACTGCGCGGGATGGGCGGATATCCGCGTGCCGGCGCATATCCAGATGGAAGGCTATGACATTCCGGCTTATGTAAACGTACAGTATCCGTGGGACGGGCACGAACAGATCTGGGCGGGCGAGATCCCCACGCGCTTTAATCCGGTGGCAAGTTATGTAAAGTATTTTACCGTACCGCAGCCGATGAAAGGAATGCCGCTTTTTATTTCCTTTCAGGGCGTGGAAAGCGGGATGGCGCTGTGGCTGAACGGACATTATGTGGGCTACAGCGAAGACAGCTTTACTCCTTCCGACTTTGAACTGACCGATTATGTGCAAGACGGCGAAAACAAACTGGCGGTGCGGGTGTTTAAGTGGACCAGCGGCAGTTGGACGGAGGATCAGGACTTTTTCCGCTTTTCGGGAATTTTCCGCGACGTTTTTCTCTACACGCGCCCAAAGGTGCATATCGGCGACCTGAAAATAAAGACGCTGCTGGACGACAGCTATACAAAGGCAAAACTTTCGATTGAAACGACGGGATGCGGAAACGGAAGCGTCTGCGTGCAGCTTTCGGAAAGCAGGCTCGCAGAATATCAGCTGGCGGATCTTCTGGAAAAAGGGAATCAGCCTACCGGCGGTGCGGTTCTTGCACAGGCAGAATTTGATCTTTCTAACGGCGCGGGGGCGCTTACGATACCGGTTTCGGGATTCCGGCTTTGGAGCGCGGAAAAGCCCAATCTTTATGAACTGCTTCTGACAGTGCGC
>CANQJX010000134.1 GCA_947624335.1 uncultured Marvinbryantia sp. | reverse complement strand
GATCCCGTCCACCGGCAGCGACTGGAAGACCGTCAGCGGCACGTCGCCCGTTCCGGGCGGCATATCCACCAGAAGATAATCCAGTTCGCCCCAGATCACATCGCTCCAGAACTGTTTTACCATTCCCGCAATGACCGGTCCGCGCCAGATTACCGGCGACTCTTCATCGGGAAGCATCAGGTTCACCGAAATCACCTTGACGCCGTTTTCGGTCAGCATCGGGTAAATGCCCTGATCATCCGCGACCGCCGGCCCTTTTAACCCGTACATTTTGGGAATCGAAGGACCTGTGATGTCCGCATCCAATATCCCCACGCGATAGCCTTTTTCCGTCAGCATATTCGCCAGCGAAGCGGTTACCATCGATTTGCCTACGCCGCCTTTTCCGCTGACAACGCCGATCACCTTTTGAATTTCAGAATAAATATTTGCTTCAATCTGAAAGCTCTGCGGCTTTTCTTTGCTCGGACATCCCTCGCAGCTTTCACGGCTGCAGGAGGATGCGCTGCTGCATGATTTTTCTTCCATTTCTGTTCCCTCTTTTCCAGATTTGATAAGGATAAAACAACCCTGCCGCCATGCGGCAGGGTATGTCTTTAGTAAGAATAAACGCGCGTACCGACCGGAATGTTGTTATACATCCATCGAAGGTCGCCCAGCGGACAGCGAATGCATCCGTCGGATGCCGCTCTGCCCGGCTGTACTCCATAAAGGAGCTGATGGAACGCGTTTCCATATTTGGACCAGTACAGAATCGGCGTATTGCCGTATTTCCCGCTTGGCGTCTTACTGTAAATCCTGCGGATACCCTTTACGCTTCCCGTTCTGCCGATAACAACCTTAAAGGTCCTTTTCAGCTTCCATTTCCCCACGGATCCATAGAAAACGTTTACCCTCGCCCGGTACTGGCTGATCCAGATCAGCCACTTGGTAGAACTGGACAGGTTTCTTGTATTAATAAACGCTTCTTTGACCGACGTGCTGTAATCGGATTTGGAATTATATTCAAGGCCCCTGGGCAGGCTTACATAGCTCATCTTGATCTTAATCTGCTGTCCGTTTGTCAGACGCATTTTGGTGTAGCCCTTGCCGCTCTTTTTGGCGGAAATAACCTTTGTGCCCTTCTTGATTTTCTGGTTCTTTTTCTTTGTATAGTTATAAACGGTTACCGTTTTTTTAACCACCCCGTAATAATAGCAGGAACGGACTTTTTTCACCGCAGCCGACAGCGTAACCGGCACGCCCGATTTTACCTTTGTATATTCGCTGTATACTACTTTACTTCCGGATTTCCGATAGCTTCTGACGGCATAAGAATATGTCTGCCCCGCCTTCAGCTTTTTAACCAGGTAATTCCGGTTTTTTGTCGTCCCTATTGTCTTATACTGCTTGGTTTTCGCATCGTAGCTTGCGATCTGATAGCCCGTGACATTGGAAGCCCTGGTCCAGGTAAGCTCCAGCCTTTTCTCTCCGTTTACGCCTACCGCAAAATCTGTGGGAGGCTTTGGCTTTGCCAACTGGGCGACCGCGGTTACAGTATTGGAATATTTTGCGCTGGTAATGGTCTTTTTGCCGGATTTACGGTAAGCGATTACTTTAAACTGATAGCTTTTTCCGGTTTTCAGTTTTTTCACTGTATAAGACGTGCTTTTCGTCTTCGCAATCCTGCTGGCTTTTTTTCCGTTTACCCGGTATACAAGATACCCGCTGGCTCCGGACGCCTTCGACCATTTCAGCGTGACCGTCGTTCCCGTTGTGCCGGATACTTTCAGAGACGACACGTTTCCCGGCTTTCCCGCCGCCTGCACCCCCGTGCAGCAGAGCATCAACAGAATGAGCGTTGCTGCAGCATATTTCAGCGCCTTTTTCATTTTCCAGATCCTCCAACCTTTATTCAAACTTTTGCCGTATTATCCCACACTCACTGACACCCTGCCTTTACTATACTCCCGTCCGCATTTTCTGTCAAGAAACGCGCCCTGCATTTTTATGAAAAAGCCTGCATTTTTTTATGGCATTCCCGTTTGTTCTCATACATGCCGCTCTCCGCCGCAGCCACAAGCTCCTCCAGCGTTACGGGAGCGCCATCCCATGCAAAGCCTGTGGCCGCGATGGGAGTCCGGTCCCCGTCGAGCGCCGCGCGCAGTTTTGCAAAGCGCTCCTGCGCCTCCGCGCGGGATATGTTTTCCATAAGGACTACAAATTCATCCCCGCTGATCCGGCAGCAGACGTCCTCTGCAAACGTCTTTGCAAGGATATCGGCAAATTTTTTAATGTATTGGTCCCCCGCGACATGGCCCAAATCGTCATTCACCTGCTTGAGTCCGTTAATATCCGCAAACACCGCCGCGGCGGGAAATCTGCGCTCGCTCTCATAGTAGCGCGTGCAGTGGCTGTTGTAATAATAGCGGTTATGCAGTCCCGTCAGGATATCATAGTTGCAGTAATACTCCAACTGCTTGCGCTGTTCCTGCTCCTTGATATAGTTATCGTGAATGTCCTGCACATAGATCATAACCACCTGATTGTCGTCGCTGTATTCCACGCTCGGAAGAATCGTCATTGTCACCCAGCGGTAGCCGCTTCCCGCTCTCCTGCGGTAGCGCAGGTTGACATGCCCGCCGTTCTTTCGGAATATGTTTTTCAACGCCGTGATATCGGAAAACGCAAGATACTCTTCCACATCGTCCGGGTGCACGCTGCCGGATGTGGCAAAATTGTGCAGCCATTCGGACAGTTTTTCCGAAAAGCCCCATTCTTTCTTCATTTCTTCTTCATAAAGTTTGACCGCCTCAAACGAATCTTTGGTCAGATTCGCTTTCAGGATCTTGTGGTACACGGTAGAAAGCGCATACATGGCGTCTTCCATGGCGCGGGAATCGTTGTCCGCCTCCCGCCAGGTATATGCCGCCCACGGATTTTCTTCGGAAAAATCTTCCGCAATGGCAACCGACACCGTAATCCACACATACTTATCGCCCATTTTCCTGCGGAAGCTGTGTACGACCCTGCGCTTCCCCTCCGCGATCTGTCCGCGCAGATAGGACAGCCGCATATGAAACAGGTAATCCCAGATGTCGTCCGGGTGAATCCAGTGATTCTCTACAATCTTTTTAGGGTATTCATCCATGGTCCCAAGCGCAAGAAGCCCTCGCTCCCTTTCTTCTTCCAGGACTTTCACAAAACGGTATTCTCCGGTAACAAGATTCACTTTTGCAGCCTTTACCACACTGTTCATGTAGACCGCAACAATAAAATCCAAATCTTCCATGCTGTTTTGTCCTCATATCTGATATACTATGTCAAAAAGACATGGACATTATAACGCGAAAACCAGCTTCGGGCAACCGAAAATCTCACCAAATATTTTTGGAAAGTCCTTGTGATTTCCGCAGTTTTCTATATAATAAAAAAGAGAACCTTATACAGCAGGAGGAAATAAGAATGCCAAAAAGAACTGATATTCACAAAGTACTCATTATCGGCTCCGGTCCCATTATCATCGGACAGGCATGCGAGTTTGACTATTCCGGTACGCAGGCCTGCAAGGCGCTGCGCAAGCTGGGCTATGAAATCGTGCTGGTCAATTCAAACCCCGCCACGATTATGACGGATCCGGAAATCGCGGACGTTACTTACATTGAGCCGCTGAATGTGGACCGTCTGGAGCAGATTATTAAAAAAGAACGCCCGGATGCCCTGCTGCCGAATCTGGGCGGGCAGTCGGGTTTAAATCTGTGCGCAGAGTTAAGCAAAGCCGGGATCCTGGATAAATACCACGTCAAGGTGATCGGCGTTCAGGTGGACGCGATCGAGCGCGGCGAAGACCGCATTGAATTTAAAAACGCCATGAACGCGCTCGGCATCGAGATGGCGCGAAGCGAAGTTGCCTACAGCGTGGAAGAAGCGCTGGCAATTGCCGACAAGCTGGGTTATCCGGTTGTTCTGCGCCCCGCCTATACGATGGGCGGCGCCGGCGGAGGTCTGGTTTACAACCGTGAGGAATTGAAAACCGTCTGCGCAAGAGGGCTGCAGGCAAGCCTGGTCGGACAGGTGCTGGTGGAAGAATCCGTGCTTGGCTGGGAAGAACTGGAACTGGAAGTCGTGCGCGACGCGGACAACAATATGATTACCGTGTGCTTTATTGAAAATATCGACCCCATGGGCGTACATACGGGGGATTCCTTCTGCTCCGCCCCCATGCTGACGATTTCGCAAGAAACGCAGAAGCGTCTGCAGGAGCAAGCGTACCGGATCGTGGAATCCGTGCAGGTGATCGGCGGCACGAACGTACAGTTCGCGCACGATCCCAAAAGCGACCGCATTGTCGTAATCGAAATCAATCCGCGTACCTCGCGTTCGTCCGCGCTCGCTTCCAAGGCGACCGGTTTCCCGATCGCGCTGGTATCCGCCATGCTTGCCTCAGGGCTGACTTTAAAAGATATCCCCTGCGGAAAATACGGCACCTTAGACCGGTATGTGCCGGACGGAGATTATGTGGTAATCAAGTTTGCCCGCTGGGCGTTTGAGAAATTTAAAGGCGTGGAGGACAAGCTCGGCACGCAGATGCGCGCCGTGGGCGAGGTAATGAGCATCGGAAAAACCTACAAAGAGGCGTTTCAGAAAGCGATCCGCAGTCTGGAAACCGGACGCTACGGCCTGGGGCACGCGAAGAACTTTGCCTCCCTTAGCAGGGAAGAACTTCTGCAGCGTCTGATCACGCCGTCCAGCGAACGGCACTTTATCATGTACGAAGCGCTGCGCAAGGGAGCGACCCCGCAGGAAATCCATGAAATTACCCATGTAAAAACATGGTTCATTGAACAGATGAAGGAACTGGTGGAAGAAGAAGAACAGCTTTTGAAATACAAAGGCTCCCTCCCCTGCGACGAACTGTTGACGGCCGCCAAAAAAGACGGCTTTTCGGATAAATATTTAAGCCAGATCCTGGAAATCCCCGAAGCGGACATCCGCGACAGGCGCGTAGGCCTCGGCGTGGAAGAAGCCTGGGAAGGCGTTCATGTAAGCGGCACAAAAGACAGCGCTTACTACTTCTCTACTTACAACGCCCCGGACAAAAATCCGGTCAG
>CANQJX010000133.1 GCA_947624335.1 uncultured Marvinbryantia sp. | reverse complement strand
GTAGTACATCAGGCAGCGTCTCGCGTGATAGGCCTGGCAGACCAGAATCGCGCTTTCTACCTTTCTATCCTTTAAAAGACTGCGCGTATAAATTGCATTGGCAAACGTATAGCCCGCGCGGCGCTCTTTTTGGATATCGGACGGATTTACGCCGCAATCTTCCAGCACTTCGGCAAGAAAGTCGCATTCTGTCTCGTAGCGTTTCCCCACATAGGCGTCCGGCGATACCGGCCCGGCAAACGTTTTCTCCAAAACGCTGTGTTTCCCCGACACCACAATCTTCCGGGCATAGCCGCCGTGATAGAGCCGCGCCGCCTTTTGCGCCAGTTCCCCGTATCCGCTGCCGGGTATAAAAATGTAATCCGCCTTTTGCGGTTCGTCCTCCACAAAAATAAATTCTGTCAGATCGTCATAATAGCTCATGTCCCGCTCCTGTCCTTCCGTCTTCGTTCTCTTTTTTACCATACCATACTTTTCGCCCGCTGCCTACCCGTGATAAAGTATTTGAAAATATGGCCGCCGTATGCTATACTGGTTTCTCAATAACACACGAAGGAGACTTGTCTATGCGCGTAAAAGCATTTAAGGCCGCTTTCCCACATACGCTTCCCGTAATGGCGGGCTACCTTTTTCTTGGGCTTGGCTTTGGCATTCTGCTGGAAAGCAAAGGGTTTTCTTTCCCATGGGCCTTTTTTATGAGCGTCATTATTTTTGCCGGTTCCATGCAGTACGCCGCGATTGATCTGCTCGCGGGAGGCGCCGGTTTCCTCTATACCGCCATGATGACGCTGATCATACAGATCCGCCATCTGTTTTACGGCCTGTCCCTGATCGAAAAATATAAATCGGCTGGGAAAATAAAGCCTCTGCTGATCCATGAACTGACGGACGAAACCTATTCGCTCGTCTGTTCCTGCGAACCGCCGGAGGACGTTGATCCCAATTTGTTTTACCTGTTTATCTCCATGCTTGATCACAGCTATTGGATCATCGGATGTACCGCGGGCGCCCTGCTCGGTTCTCTGGTGGATTTCAACACCAACGGCATTGATTTTGTCATGACCGCCCTGTTTATTGTAATCTTTACCAATCAGTGGCTGGAAACGCGGGATCACCGCCCCGCCCTGATCGGCGTATTGGCGACAGCGGTATGCCTGATCGTATTCGGCGCGGATCGGTTTATTCTTCCCGCCATGGTGGCGATCACATTACTTTTAACTATTTTCCGACCGTCTCTGGAAAAGGAGGAAACGCCATGAACATTCCTGCTGCAGCAAGAATTCCGGATTCCCAGGCTTTGATCCTGATTCTGATTATGGCCGCGATCACCTATCTTGTGCGCGCCCTGCCGTTCCTGCTCTTTCCGGGGGACAAGAAAACACCTTCCTATATTGTCTATCTGGGGAAGGTGCTTCCGTATGCAGTCATTGGCATGCTGGTTGTATATTGCCTGCGCAATGTCCGGATCACGCAGGCGCCGTTTGGCCTGCCCGAACTGATCGCCGGCGCGGCGGTGGTGGCGGTTCACGTCTGGAAACGCAATACGCTTCTTAGCATCGCGGGCGGAACCCTTCTGTATATGTTTCTCGTTCAGAGCGTATTTTCCTGAATCCGTCCGCGCTTTCGTTTCTCTTTACGCTTTCGGCAGCTTAAACGAACTTTTCAGCGATACAATGCGGTTGAATACCAGCGCTCCCGGCTTTGCGTCATGCGCGTCCACGCAGAAAAATCCCTGGCGCACAAATTGGAAACTTTCATAGGGCTTTGCCTGTGCGAGCGCCGGTTCTACACAGCAGTTCTTTAAAACCTTCAGCGAATTTGGATTCAGATTCAGGCTCCCGTCTTCGTTGTATACGCCCTTTTCTTCGTCGATAATATTCTCATACAGGCGCACTTCCGCCAAAACCGCCGTCGGCGCGGCAACCCAGTGAATGGTTCCCTTTACCTTTCTTGCGGTAAATCCGGTGCCGCATTTTGTCTGCGGATCATAAGTGCAGTGGATCTCGGTGACATTTCCGTTTTCATCTTTTACAAAACTTTCGCATTTTACAAAATATGCGCTCATCAGGCGTACTTCGTTGCCCGGAAACAGGCGGAAATACTTTTTGGGCGGCACTTCCATAAAGTCCTCCCGGTCGATGTAAAGCTCCCTGCAAAACGGGACCTTGCGCACGCCAAGCTCCGGGTTCTCCAAATTATTATCCACGTCCAGATATTCCACCTGTCCTTCCGGATAATTGTCAATGATCAGCTTCACCGGATCCAGCACCGCCATCATGCGCGGACGTTTCAGTTTGAGGTCCTCGCGGATGCAGTATTCCAGCATGGCATAATCCACAGAACTCTGGCTCTTGGAGATTCCGCACAGTTCCACAAAGCGCTGGATCGATTCCGGCGTAAATCCGCGGCGCTTTAACGCGGCAATCGATACCAGGCGCGGGTCGTCCCAGCCGTCTACAATGCCTTCTTCTACCATTTTCTTAATGTAGCGCTTTCCTGTGACCACATTGGTCAGATATAGTTTTGCAAATTCAATCTGTTTGGGCGGCTTCTCATAACCGACCTCGCGTACTACCCAGTCGTAAAGCGGGCGGTGATCTTCAAATTCCAGCGTGCAGATCGAATGCGTGACGCCCTCGATTGCATCTTCAATCGGATGGGCGAAATCATACATCGGATAAATGCACCATTTATCTCCGGTATTGTGGTGGCTCATATGCGCCACGCGGTAAATTACCGGGTCCCTCATATTGATGTTGGGGGAAGCCATATCGATTTTTGCCCGCAGCACTTTTTCACCGTCCGCGTATTTCCCTTCCCGCATTTCTTCAAACAGGCGCAGGTTCTCTTCCACGCTGCGGCTGCGGTAAGGGCTGTCTTTCCCCGGTTCCGTCAGCGTCCCGCGGTAGGCGCGGATTTCATCCGCCGTCAGATCGCACACATACGCTTTTCCCTTTTTTATCAGGAGTACCGCCGCTTCATACATCTGGTCAAAGTAATCGGAAGCAAAAAACAGCCTGTCCTCCCAGTCGGCGCCAAGCCATGCCACATCCGCCTTGATCGACTCCACAAACTCCATCTTTTCTTTGGTGGGGTTGGTATCGTCAAAGCGCAGATTAAATTTGCCGTTATACTGCTTTGCCAGCCCGTAATTCAGCAAAATGGATTTGGCGTGCCCGATGTGCAGGTATCCGTTGGGTTCCGGCGGGAAGCGGGTACATACAACGTCGCATTTCCCCTCTTCTATATCTTTATCAATGATCTGCTCAATAAAATTTCTGGAAACCGTTTCTTTTTCCATAATGTTCCTCCGTCTCTGTCATACTTTTCGCATACTGCGCCCAGCTTTACCCATAGTAGCATAATTTCCCCCTAAATTCAATGCGTTCTCATTTACTTTTTCCCGGATGTGCTTTAAAATAAAAGAAATATTTCTGCACAGGAGAAACCCATGTACTATTTTATTGTAAATCCGGGGTCCAGTTCCGGAAAAGGGCTGCGGATCTGGAAGCGCGTGGAGGAAAAACTAAAAGAAGAAAACCAGCCGTACAGCGTCCTGCTTACCAAAGAACGCAGACATGCCGCTATGCTGGCGAAAAAACTCTCCTGCAAGAAGGCTCCCTGCACCATTGTCGCCGTAGGCGGAGACGGGACGGCGAATGAAGTGATCGGGGGACTAAAGAATTTTGCGCAGATTCGGTTCGGCTATATTCCGACCGGTTCGGGAAACGATTTGGCAAGAGGGCTTTCCCTGCCCTCCTCTCCGGAAGCGGCGCTGCGCGCCATTTTGCATCCTTGCGAAATCCGCCTCCTTCGCGTGGGCGTAAACCGGACCGACTGCTGTAACCGCTTTATCGTCAGCACCGGAATCGGCTTTGACGCCGCCGTATGCCATGAGGCGCAGCGTTCCGCCGTAAAAAAGGTTTTAAACCGCCTTGGCGCCGGAAAGCTGACTTATCTTTTTCTCGCCTTAAAGCAGTTGGTTCTTCTGCGTCCCGGTTCTTTGACGATCACGGCGGACGGCGGCGCGCCGCGGCGCTTCGACCGTGTCTTTTTTGCCGCGGCTATGAATCTGAAATACGAGGGCGGCGGTTTTATGTTCTGCCCGGAAGCGGATCCCACAGACGATTATCTGGATCTGTGTATCGTGGAGCAGATGTCAAAGTTAAAAGTATTATGCCTGCTCCCCACCGCGTTCAAAGGACGGCATACCAGATACAAAGGCATCCATATCATGCGCTGCAGGGCTTGCTCCGTTTTGGCTTCAGATCCGCTTGCCGTCCATACGGACGGGGAGCCGCGCGGCATGCACGCCGCTTTGCAGATATCGCTCTTAGAAGAAAAACTCCCGTTTATCGTCCGATAAACGGGAAGTGATATTGCCGTCTGATACAATATTAATTAAATCCGTAAAATTTCTGCGTTACCTTGTACGCCGCTACCGAGACCGTTCTTCCGCTTTTTCCCGGAAGATTGCAGGCGCGTCCCATAATCCCGTGGCGGATTCTGCGGTAAAGTCCTCTGTCCGCATTTTTCAAATAGCGCCAAAGTTCCTGCTTTTTCGCAAAATTCTCATCGCTTCCGGACTTGATCAAAAGCATGGATGAAACCGTCATAATAATTTCCAGATAATTTTCCATATATCTTCTGCACTGCCTGTTCAGTCCGTGCAGGCCTACCATGGTGTCGATCATCCGCTTATTTACGTTTAACTGCTGGTCGATCCTTCCGATCATTACCTGCTCGTTGACCGACTGGTCCTCGCGGCCGATATAATAATGATAAAACTCCTCGTCCAGATAATAGAGCTTTTTCACCCACGGAAGCGGCTGAAAGACAAAGAGATTGTCCACATAAAACGTATGCTTGGGAAGTTCCAGCGCACATTCCCGCAGAAGATTGGTGCGGTAAATGACAGAATGCATTAAAATATAATGCCCTCTTTTTACGCCCACGTCTTTCCACTCAAATACCTGTCCCGCCGGAAGCTGATGCCGGTACTGCATAATTTTTTTGCGCTTTACGCCTACTTTGTCGTAAATATAGTTGCTGATCACCATATCTACCGTATCGGGTCCCGCGATCAGCTCCCGCAGCGCCGCCAGTACTTTCGGATAAGCGTC
>CANQJX010000132.1 GCA_947624335.1 uncultured Marvinbryantia sp. | reverse complement strand
GCTGACGCGGAACTCGTATACGCCGCAGCCGGAGGACGGGAGCGGATATGACGACGGATACGGCGATGGCGCGCCGGCAGAAGAAAGGCTCCACGACGGTTACGAGGGAAACGCCGCGGATCTGGGACCGGATCAGGTGATTGACGATTTTGAATTGTTTGGGCTGGAGGAAGCGAAACGGGACTTTGATCTTCCGGAAGTGTCCTCCCTGCCTGCGATGTTTTACCTGCAGATACCGGAACTGCTGCAGAAACCGGAACTGCCGACCGGCTGTGAGACAACGGCGCTTACGATGGTGCTGCAGTATGAAGGCTTTGACGTTACGAAAAGAGAGATCGCGGTAGAGTATCTTTTTTACAACCGGGAAGACGATAACCTTGCGCTCGGATTTGTGGGCGATCCGTTTTCTTCTGCGGGCGCGGGCTGTTTTGCGCCGGCGGTCACAGTGACGGCGGATTATTATTTTCAGGAAAACGAAGCGGATTACCGCGCGTATGATATTTCGGATACGGAAATGGAAGACTTGTTAACCTATCTTGCGGCCGGAACGCCGGTGATGGTCTGGACGACCATGTATATGGAAGAACCGCAGTTCGGCGAAGAAATAGGCGAGTACAACGACCGTCTGTATCGCTGGTACGGAAACGAGCATTGCGTGGTGCTCTCCGGGTTTAACCGGGAAGAAGGCACCATACAGGTAAACGATCCGCTGGACGGCATTGTAGAGCGCGATATGGAGGAATTTACCAGGATTTACGAAGAAACCGGCCGAAACGCGGTCGTGATCAAAGCACAGGGGGATGCGGATAAGACGGCCCCGAAAGCCGCGGCGCAGACGGAGGCAGCGCAGACGGAAACGGCGCAGACAGAAACGGCTCCGGCGGAGGCTTCGACTGGGCTGGTGGGAATCGGATGATTCAAAATTTGAATTAATAAGGCCAATAAAATTTATTATGAAAAAAAGTCGGGTTATGGTAGAATGATAAAAAATAAAAACAGGGGGGAGCAATGGAGCTGCTTCCTGTTTTTGCGGTAAAGAGGAGTGAAAATTATGGTTGAAATGATTACCAAAGTGAACAGTTTTGTCAACGGCATCGTGTGGGGATGGCCGGCGCTGATTCTTCTGGGATTTGTGGGCGTGCTGATGACCTGCATGACAAAATTCTTCCAGTTAAGCCATTTCGGGCACTGGATGAAAAATACGATCGGCGCCATCTTTGGCGATAAGGACATTACCAAACATACGGAGGATAAGTCTATTTCCCAGTTTCAGTCGCTCTGCACGGCTCTGGCCGCCACGGTCGGCACCGGTAATATCGTCGGCGTGGCGGGCGCGATTGCGGTCGGCGGACCGGGCGCGGTGTTCTGGATGTGGCTGATCGCGTTCTTCGGGATGATGACCAACTACTCCGAGAACGTGCTCGGTATCCTGTACCGCCGCAAGAACGAGAAGGGCGAGTGGTGCGGAGGCGCCATGTATTATCTGCGCGACGGCCTGGGTTCCAAAAAAGGCTGCAAATGGATCGGCGCGGTTCTTGCCACGCTGTTTTCCTGCTTCTGCTTGCTGGCTTCCTTTGGCATCGGCAATATGAGCCAGGTAAACAGCATGGTAACCAATGTAAAAACGGCGTTTGGCATTCCCACTATCATTACCGGAATCTTTCTGGTGCTTGCGGTCGCGCTGGTTATCCTTGGGGGGCTGAAACGAATTGCTTCTATGACGGAGAAAATTGTTCCGTTTATGGTAATCGCTTATCTGGTCGGTACGGTTATTATCATTGCGTTACATATCACCAGCATGCCGGCGGTGTTTGTGTCTATTTTTAAAGGCGCGTTTGCCTTAAAATCCGCGGCGGGCGGCGTAGTAGGCTCCGGCATTGCGCTTGCGATGCAGATGGGTATGAAACGAGGCGTGTTCTCAAACGAAGCGGGTCTCGGTTCTTCGGTTATGGTTCATTCCAGCTCCAATGTAAAGGAACCGATCCGTCAGGGTATGTGGGGTATTTTTGAAGTATTTGCAGATACGATTGTAGTCTGCACGTTAACGGCGCTTACCATTTTAAGCTCCGGATGCGTGGATCTGGCAACCGGACAGATTGCCGGCGCGGCAGCCGAGATAGAATCCAGTTCGCTGATGAGTTATGCGTTTGCGCAGACATTCGGCCAGCCGGGCGCTTGGTTTGTGGCGATCGCCATTCTTTTGTTTGCGTATTCCACCGTTCTTGGCTGGAGCCACTATGGATCTACGGCGTGCGAATACTTATTCGGCGAAAAATCCGTTACTGTGTACCGTGTGATTTTTGTAGTGATCGTACTTGCCGGTTCGCTGATGAAAGCGCAGCTTGCATGGGATATTTCCGATACCTTTAACGGCATGATGATGATTCCCAACCTGATCGGCGTGCTGGTGCTTTCGCCGCTGGTTATGAAATGCACCAAAAACTATGTGGACCGCAAGTTCCGCAATCGGGATGTAAAGCCGATGCTTTCCATGTTCCCGGAGATTCAGGAGGAACACGAGAAAGAAATCCGTTGACCGATTGCCGCCGATGCTTTATACTGAATGTATCAGGGACATGGAGCGGCATACTTATGAATATATTATTTTTCTTAAAGCCAAAGAGCGAGGTAGCGTATCTTTACGACGACTACTCCATGCGTCAGGCGCTGGAAAAAATGGAATATTACCGGTACAGTGCGGTGCCGATTATCAACCGGAACGGAAACTATGTGGGAACGATCACCGAGGGTGATCTTCTCTGGAGCCTCAAAAATATGGGGCTTCAGACACTGCACGAATCGGAGGCGATCCCGCTGCGGACGGTCAAGCGGCGCTGGGATAACGCGCCGGTCAATGTTCAGTGCAATATTGAAGAACTGATGCAGACATCCCTAAATCAGAACTTTGTGCCGGTGATCGACGATAATCAGACGTTTATCGGGATTGTAACCCGCAAACAGATTATGAATTATTTTTACGATACTTATAAACGGACAGAAAAAGGGGACGCGTGACGTCCCCTTTTCAGATGGAAAATTTCCCGGAATTTGCGGGGGAATCTTGCAAAAGCATTGACAAAGAAATACATAGTTGGTAGAATAATCAATATGCTCTTGCACATTTCTGAGGAAAGGAAGAAGAACGTTGAAACAAAGAATCCTATCGATGCTGGTGGATAATACGTCCGGTGTTTTAAGCCGGGTTTCCGGTCTTTTCAGCCGCAGAGGCTATAACATCGACAGCCTTACGGTAGGGGAAACGGCGGATCCCCGCTATTCCCGCATGACAGTGGTGGTAAGCGGCGACGAGCAGATTCTGGACCAGATCGTCAAACAACTGGCAAAACTGATCGATGTAGTAGACATCAAGACGCTCAAATCCGGAGAGAGCGTAAACCGCGAACTGATTATGCTTAAGGTGCGCGCGGAAGCGCAGGACCGGCAGCAGATCAGCGCGATCTGCGATATTTTCCGTGCCAAGGTGGTGGACGTTACCAAGGACTCCATGATTATCGAGCTGACGGGCGATCAGGCGAAGCTGCGGGCTTTTCTGGAACTGATGAACGATTACGAGGTTCTGGAACTGGCGAGAACGGGCATTACCGGGCTATCCAGAGGCGCGGATGACGTGCGTTACCTTTAAGTGCGCAGAGGTTTTGAACCTTTTATCATTATAATAAGAAAACGGAGGAGACAATTATGGAAGCAAAAATTTATTACCAGGAAGACTGCAACTTATCCCTTCTGGAAGGAAAAACGATTGCGATTATCGGTTACGGCAGCCAGGGACATGCGCATGCGTTAAATGCGAAGGAGTCCGGATGCCATGTAATCATCGGCCTTTACGAAGGAAGCCGCTCATGGAAAAAGGCGGAAGAACAGGGCTTTGAGGTTTATACGGCGGCGGAAGCTGCAAAGAAGGCCGATATTATTATGATCCTGATTAATGACGAAAAACAGGCCGCCATGTACAAAAAGGACATCGAGCCGAATCTGGAAGAGGGCAATATGCTGATGTTTGCGCATGGCTTTAACATTCATTTCGGCTGCATCGTACCGCCTGCAAACGTGGACGTTACCATGATCGCGCCGAAGGGACCGGGCCATACGGTAAGAAGCGAGTATCAGGCGGGCAAGGGTGTTCCGTGCCTGGTAGCGGTTCATCAGGATGCAAGCGGAAAAGCGCTTGACAAAGCGCTTGCTTATGCGCTGGCAATCGGCGGCGCGCGCGCGGGCGTTCTGGAAACCACATTCCGCACCGAGACCGAGACGGATCTTTTTGGCGAGCAGGCTGTTCTGTGCGGCGGCGTATGCGCTCTGATGCAGGCGGGCTTTGAGACGTTGGTAGAAGCGGGCTACGATCCGAGAAACGCATATTTCGAGTGCATCCATGAGATGAAGCTGATCGTGGATCTGATCTATCAGTCCGGGTTTGCGGGTATGAGATATTCGATTTCCAATACCGCGGAGTATGGCGATTATATTACAGGGCCGAAGATTATCACCGAGGAAACCAAAAAGGCGATGAAAAAGATTCTTTCCGATATCCAGGACGGAACCTTTGCCAAAGATTTCCTGCTGGATATGTCTTCCGCAGGCGGACAGGTTCACTTTAAGGCGATGCGTAAACTGGCCGCGGAGCATCCGTCGGAAATCGTCGGCGAAGAAATCCGCAAGCTGTACAGCTGGAACGGCGAAGACAAGCTGATCAACAACTAAAATACGGGCAAAAGTCTCAACGAAAAAACGCGCAGGTTTCTCAAAACAGGGGACTTGCGCGCTTTTAATAAGAGTTTGTACAAGAAAGGCAGGAGCGAAAAAGATGGGAATGACAATGACGCAAAAAATTCTGGCGGCCGCCGCACATCTGCCGTGCGTAGAAGCGGGGCAGCTAATCGAGGCGGACCTGGATCTGGTGCTGGGCAATGACATTACCTCCCCGGTGGCGATTCACGAAATGGATAAGTTTACAAAAGAAGGCGTATTTGACAAAGACAAGATTGCTCTGGTGATGGATCATTTTATCCCGAATAAGGATATCAAGTCCGCCGAGCATTGCAAGTGCGTGCGGCAGTTTGCGGCAAAGCATGATATTACAAATTATTTTGACGTGGGGCAGATGGGGATTGAACATGCCCTGCTTCCGGAGAGCGGGCTGACGGT
>CANQJX010000131.1 GCA_947624335.1 uncultured Marvinbryantia sp. | reverse complement strand
GAAGACGGGGGAGCGTATCCGCAAAGCGCCCCTTCCGTTTACGACAAGCACCCTGCAGCAGGAAGCGTCCAAGACGTTAAACTTTTCCACGCAAAAGACAATGCGCATCGCGCAGCAGCTTTATGAAGGCGTGGATATCAAGGGCAGCGGCACCGTAGGCCTGATCACTTATTTAAGGACGGATTCCGTGCGCGTCGCGCAGGAGGCGGACGCCGCGGCAAAAGAATTTATCCGGGAACAGTACGGCGAGGCATATGTAGGGAAAACGGAGCAGGCAAAAACGGGCGCAAAGCGGATTCAGGATGCGCATGAGGCGATCCGTCCGAGCGACATTGCGCGCACGCCGGCGCTGATCAAGGAGTCTTTGAGCAGAGACCAGTTCCGGCTGTACCAGTTGATCTGGAAACGGTTTGCCGCAAGCAGGATGGAAAACGCGCGCTATACTACGATTTCGGCGAAGATTGGCGCGGGCGATTACCGTTTTACCGCGTCTGCTTCTACGCTTGCGTTTGAAGGATTTATGGCGGTGTATGTGCAGGACGCGGAGGAAGAGGAAAAGAGCCAGCCGGTTCTGGCAAAGATTTCCAAGGATACGGCGCTGGCCATGCGGGAACTGGAGGAAAAACAGCATTTTACCCAACCGCCCGCGCACTATACCGAAGCGTCGCTGGTAAAAACCCTGGAAGAACTGGGAATCGGGCGCCCCAGCACCTATGCGCCTACAATCACCACGCTTCTGGCGCGCAGATATGTCACAAAGGAAAATAAGAACCTTTATCTGACGGAGCTGGGCGAAATTGTCAATCAGATGATGAAAAAAGCGTTCCCAAGCATTGTGGACGTAAATTTTACCGCGAATATGGAATCCCTTCTGGACAAAGTAGAGGAGGGGGCAGTCAACTGGAAGACTGTGGTAAGCAATTTTTATCCGGACTTAAACGAAGCGGTCAAAGCGGCCGAGAAGGAACTGGAATCGGTAAAAATCGCAGATGAAGAAACGGATGTAGTCTGTGAATTATGCGGGCGGAACATGGTGGTTAAATACGGGCCGCACGGCAAATTCCTTGCCTGTCCGGGATTTCCGGAGTGCCGCAATACAAAGCCTTATCTGGAAAAAATCGGCGTGCCGTGCCCGAAATGCGGAAAGGATATTGTAGTGCGCAGAACAAAGAAAGGACGAAGATATTACGGCTGCGAAAACAATCCGGAATGTGATTTTATGACATGGCAGAAGCCCTCCCCGGAAACCAAATAAGAAAGCCGCTAGGAAAAGTCGGAATTGTATTATTTTTTGATGCGATTCCGCCTTTTTATGAAGCAATTAAAAGATTTTTCGAGATTGTCAGAAATTTATAGAATTTTAATTGATATTCCTAAAAATCTATGCTAAACTTACAGGACAGTAACCAGAGAGAAAGTGCAACAGCGGCAGGAACACGTTAATACACAGCGGACAGGGAGGATAGCATGAGTGTACAACTATTAGACAAAACGCGTAAGATCAACAAACTATTGCACAATAATAATTCCAGCAAGGTAGTGTTCAACGACATCTGCGGGGTACTGACAGACATACTGGATTCAAACATTCTGGTCATCAGCCGAAAAGGAAAGGTTCTGGGCGTGAGCTTAAGCGAACAGGTTCCGGAGATCCATGAACTGATCGCGGATAAGGTAGGCGGATTTATTGACCCGCTGTTAAACGAACGCCTCCTGGCAGTCCTTTCGACAAAAGAAAATGTAAATCTGGAGACGCTTGGTTTTGTCAGCCTGGACGTGCGCAAATACCAGGCGATCATCAATCCGATTGATATTGCGGGAGAACGGCTGGGCACCGTTTTTATGTATAAAAGCGACAGCCAGTATACCATTGACGATATCATTTTGAGCGAATACGGCACAACCGTGGTCGGTCTGGAGATGATGCGCTCCGTTAATGAGGAGAATGCGGAAGAAAGCCGGAAAATACAGATTGTAAAATCGGCGATCAGCACGCTGTCTTATTCCGAACTGGAAGCGATCATCCACATTTTTGATGAACTGAACGGAAATGAGGGTATCTTAGTAGCAAGCAAGGTTGCGGACCGTGTGGGAATCACGCGATCGGTGATTGTAAACGCGCTGCGCAAATTTGAAAGCGCGGGCGTGATCGAATCCCGTTCGTCCGGTATGAAAGGGACATACATCAAGGTGGTAAACGACGTGGTGTTTGAGGAACTCAAAGAGATCAAGGCAAACCGGAAAAAGTTCTAAAAATAAGAAATCGAGAGATTTTGAGAGAAAATAGAAGATTTTAGGAGGGAAAAGGCAATTTATTGAGAATGTATAAAGTTGCATATTTTACATATATTTACTAATATATGTTCTGAAATTAGCACTCGACCAAGGCGAGTGCTAATAAAATGAAGAAAATAAAGGAGGACGCAATTATGAAACTAGTACCGTTAGGCGACAGAGTTGTGTTAAAACAGTTTGAAGCAGAAGAGACGACAAAGTCCGGAATCATTCTGGCGGCGAAATCGCAGGAAAAGCCGCAGCAGGCGGAAGTCATCGCCGTAGGACCGGGCGGAATGGTAGACGGTAAGGAAGTAAAGATGCAGGTGAAAAAGGGTGACAAGGTTATTTACTCTAAGTATGCCGGCAACGAAGTAAAATTGGACGACGAAGAATACATTATTGTAAAACAGAATGATATTCTGGCAATTGTAGAATAGAACAGGAGGCTTTACTATGGCAAAGGAAATTAAATATGGCTCCGAGGCGAGAGCCGCACTGAAAACCGGCGTGGATAAGCTGGCAGATACCGTAAAGGTAACATTGGGGCCGAAAGGCAGAAACGTGGTGCTTGACAAGCAGTTCGGCGTTCCGCTGATCACAAACGACGGCGTGACGATTGCAAAGGAAATCGAGCTGGAAGATGCGTTTGAGAACATGGGCGCGCAGCTTGTAAAAGAAGTTGCAACCAAGACCAACGACGTGGCGGGCGACGGTACGACCACCGCGACTGTGCTGGCACAGTCCATGATTCAGGAAGGCATGAAGAACCTTGCGGCGGGCGCAAATCCGATTGTACTGCGCAAGGGTATGAAAAAAGCGACCGATATTGCGGTAGACGCAATCGCAAAAATGAGCAGCAAGGTAACCGGCAAACATCAGATGGCAAGGGTTGCCGCTATTTCCGCAGGGGATGAAGAAGTTGGAAATATGGTTGCGGACGCAATGGAAAAAGTGTCGAACGACGGCGTAATCACCATTGAGGAATCCAAGACGATGCTGACGGAACTGGATCTGGTAGAAGGCATGCAGTTTGACAGAGGCTATATCTCCGCATATATGGCGACGGATATGGAAAAGATGGAAGCGGTTCTGGACGATCCCTACATTCTGATTACCGATAAGAAGATTGCGGTTATCCAGGATATCCTGCCGCTTCTGGAACAGATTGTGCAGTCCGGCAGAAAACTTCTGATCATCGCGGAAGACGTGGAAGGGGAAGCGCTTACCACGCTGATCGTAAACAAGCTGCGGGGAACATTCAGCGTTGTTGCGGTAAAGGCTCCGGGCTATGGCGACAGAAGAAAAGAAATGCTCAAAGATATCGCGATCCTTACGGGCGGACAGGTAATCTCCGAGGAGTTGGGACTGGAGCTTAAGGATACCACGATCGATATGCTCGGACGCGCGAAATCCGTGAAGGTGCAGAAAGAAAATACGGTTATCGTAGACGGCGCCGGCGCGAAGAAAGAGATTCAGGCGAGAATCAGCCAGATTAAAGCGCAGATCGAGGAGACCACATCTGAGTTTGATAAAGAAAAACTGCAGGAACGCCTTGCAAAATTGTCCGGCGGCGTAGCGGTAATCCGCGTAGGCGCAGCGACGGAGACAGAAATGAAAGAAGCGAAGCTGCGTATGGAAGACGCCCTGAACGCAACAAGGGCGGCCGTAGAAGAAGGCATTGTTGCCGGCGGCGGTTCCGCGTACATCCATGCGGCGAAGGAAGTTTCCAAGCTGGTTGATCAGCTGGAAGGCGACGAAAAGACCGGCGCGCAGGTGATCCTGAAAGCATTAAGCTCTCCGCTGTATCAGATTGTGGAGAACGCGGGCTTAGAGGGCGCCGTGGTAGTAAACAAAGTAATGGATTCCAAAGTAGGATACGGCTTTGACGCATTCAAGGAAGAATATGTAGATATGGTAAAAGCGGGGATTCTTGACCCGGCAAAGGTAACCAGAAGCGCGCTGCAGAATGCGACCAGCGTAGCAGCTACCTTCCTTACAACCGAATCCTGCGTTGCAAACATCAAAGAGGACGTTCCTCCCATGCAGGGCGGCGGAATGGCTCCCGGAATGATGTAAGCGCATAAACGGCGATCAACAGAGTAAAACACCCACCGACTGCTTGCAGGCGAAAGGGTGTTTTATTCTTCTCTTGCCCCTCCCTTTTTTTAATGCTATACTATTTCCGAAAATATCCGGGACAAGAAACCTATTTATCGAGGAGGTAATCTGTTATGAGCGATCTGTATACGGAAGTAATTGTAAAGAGAAAAGCAACCATGAAAGACGCGGTTTTAAAAGCGCTTTTGATCGCGGCCACGGTGCTGGCGGTGCTGGCGGCGCTGTTTACGGCGGCGGGCATGATCGGATTCCTGGTGGCGGTTGCGCTTCTGATCGCAGACTATTTTTTGATCCCCACGTTTGACGTAGAATTTGAGTATCTGTATGTGAACGGGGAACTGGACGTGGATAAAATCATGTCCAAGCAGAAGAGAAAACGCGTATACAGCGCGGATATAAAAGAACTGGAGATCATGGCGCCCTCAAATTCCCACGCGCTGGATTCCTATAATCATAACGGCAATCTCAAGACGTATGATTTTTCTTCCAAAGAGGCGGACCACAAGACCTATACCATGATCATAAAGGGCGAAAAAGAGCTGCAGCGCGTAATCTTTGAGCCAAACGATGTGATCCTCAAAGACATGAAACGGGTTGCTCCCAGAGAAGTGAATATAGACTAAATTTATTTGCGAAAGTAGCGAAGCGGATAGTTGACAGGCAGATTGATATTTGATAGAATATCGGGAAATACAGAGAAAGAGAGGAAGATAAAATGGGTCGTATCATAGGTGAAGGCATTACGTTTGACGATGTGCTGTTGGTGCC
>CANQJX010000130.1 GCA_947624335.1 uncultured Marvinbryantia sp. | reverse complement strand
ACTGTGATCGGTCCGCCTGTGGAAACGGCCTCCATGCCGCGCACAAGGCCGTCCGTCGGCCCCATGGCGATACATTTTACGGTATCGTCGCCCAGATGCTGCGCCACTTCCGCCACCAGCGTCCCGCCGTTGTTCCGTTTGATATGGATCGCGTCGTAGATGCCGGGCAGCCTGCCCTCCGGAAATTTAATATCCAGTACTGCGCCGATGATCTGCGTGATCCTGCCTTTGATTTGTTCTGCCATTCTTTTTTCCCGCTCCTATCCGCCAATGCTAGCTGATCGCTTCCGCACCGGCAATAATCTCTGTTAACTCCTGCGTGATGGAACTCTGGCGCGCGCGGTTGTACTGCAGGGATAATTTTTCGATCATCTCTTCCGCGTTGCTCGTCGCGTTATCCATTGCCTGCATTCTGGCGCCGTTTTCGCTTGCCGCGGCCTCGATCAGCGCCCCGAAAAGGATACTTGTCACATATTTGGGAATAATAATGTCCAGAGATTCCTCCTCGTCCGGCTCATAGTTCATCGGCGTATGAAGCGCTTCCTCCCGCGCATGTGTTTTTTGGGTGCCCGCCTCGATCTCCTCCTCGGTAAATTCTACCGGCAGCAGCTTCATCAGGACGGGGGTGTGCACCACCGTGTTCTTAAACGCCGTATAAGCAACATAAATCTCGCCGATTTCTTTCTCTGCAAAGGCTTTTAGCACTTCCCCGCAAATCTGGATTGCGTCCGAATACATGGGATTGTTGATCACATCGCTGTAATCGCCGCGCACGCTGTAGCCCCTGCGCTCAAAAAACTCTTTTCCCTTTCTGCCGATTGTCACCAGCTCCACATCTTCCGGGTCAAAACCGCTGGCGGTAACCAGCTTCTCCACGCCGGAATTATAGCCGCCCGCAAGGCCGCGGTTGGATGTGATCGCAATGATACATTTCTTTTTGGAATCTCCTGCATGCAGATAGGGATGGTTCACCTGGCCCGACCGGGAAAGGATGTGCGCAACCGTGCGGTACATTTTTTCAAAGTACGGCTTCGCCTGTTCCGCGCGCGCCCTGGTCTTTTGCAGCTTCACGGTAGATACCAGTTTCATGGCTTTTGTAATCTGACCGATATTGGATACGCTGGTTCTTCGCCGTTGTATGTCTCTCATCGAAACCATTGGGCATCACCTCTTATTTCTGAAAGTTTTGTTTGCATTCCCCGATTGCCGCAATCAGTTTCTTTTCGGTTTCCTCCGAAATTTCCTTTGTCTCGCTGATCGCCTTGGGAATCTCCGGGTACTTTGTCTCTACCAGTTCAAACAGCGCGTCCTGGAACGCAAGAACGTCTTCCACCGCAATATCCAGAAGATATTTGTTGGTCGCCGCATAAATAATCATAACCTGGTGGCTGACCGGCATCGGACGGTACTGCGTCTGTTTCAGGATTTCACGGATCCGTTCGCCCTGCGCAAGTTTATTTCTGGTATCCTCGTCCAGCTCGGAACCGAACTGGGAGAACGCCGCCAGTTCACGGTACTGCGCCAGTTCCACACGAATCGGCGCGGCGATCTTTTTCATAGCCTTAATCTGCGCCGCTCCGCCTACGCGCGATACAGACAGTCCGGCATTGATTGCCGGGCGGAAACCGGCGTTGAACATTTCGGTCTCCAGATAAATCTGCCCGTCCGTAATGGAAATCACATTGGTCGGGATATACGCGGACACATCGCCCGCCTGCGTCTCGATGATCGGCAGCGCCGTCAGGGAGCCGCCGCCCAGTTCGTCGGAAAGTTTTGCCGCGCGTTCCAGAAGTCTGGAATGCAGATAGAAAACGTCGCCCGGATACGCCTCGCGGCCCGGCGGACGCCGAAGCAGCAACGACAGGGTACGGTAAGCCGTCGCGTGCTTGGAAAGATCGTCGTAAATAATCAGCACGTCGTCGCCGTTCTCCATCCATTCCTCGCCGATCGCGCACCCGCTGTACGGCGCGATATACTGAAGGGGCGCAAGTTCGCTCGCCGTAGAGGCGACCACCGTAGTATAATCCATCGCCCCGTATTCTTCCAGCGTCTTTACAATGTTTGCCACGGTCGAGGATTTCTGCCCGATCGCCACATAAATGCACTTTACGCCCTGTCCCTTTTGATTGATGATCGTATCGACCGCAATGGCCGTTTTTCCGGTCTGTCTGTCTCCGATGATCAGCTCGCGCTGTCCGCGCCCAATCGGCACCATGGAATCGATTGCCTTGATTCCGGTCTGCAGTGGAGTGTCCACCGATTTTCTGGTGATGACGCCGGGCGCCACACGTTCTATCTCTCTTACTTTATCGGAAGCAATGGGACCCTTGCCGTCAATCGGATGCCCCAGAGCGTTTACCACTCTTCCCAGCATCCCGTCGCCCACGGGCACCGATACCACGCGGCCCGTCGTTTTCACGGTATCGCCTTCGCTGACGCTCGACGCCTCGCTTAAAAGCACAACGCCCACGTTGTCTTCTTCCAGGTTCAGCACCATGCCTTCCACTTCCCCCGGAAACTCCAGCAGTTCCCCCTGCATCGCGCTCTCCAGACCATGAACACGGGCAATGCCGTCCGACACCTGCATGACCGTTCCCACATTGGAAACAGACATTTTGGAGGAATATTTTTTAATCTCGTCCTTAATAACCGAACTGATTTCCTCTGGTCTTAAATTCATGTGGTTTGCATCCTTTCTTTTTGTTCTAGCGACGTCCTCATCAGCTTTCGCCCGATGTCCGTCAGTTTATTCTGAATACTGGTATCTACCACCGTATCGCCGATGCGGATAACCAAACCGCCGATCAGCGCCGGATCCACGTCGTACGTCATTTCCATCCGGACATATTTCGTCGTGGCGATCAGTTTTTCCTCTATCCGCTTTTTCCACTCGTCGGAAAGCTCCGTCGGGGAAACTACCCGCGCGACGCCGATTTTTTTATATTCTTTTCCGCGCGCCGTGCAGTAATCCAGAATGGCGTCTATTTCGCCGTAACGCTGTTTCTCCACAATAATTTTTAAAAATCCGGCCATATTGTCCGAAACGCGCCCCGTAAAAATCCGTCCGATCAGCGCAAGCTTTTCTTCCTTCCCGATATCGGGATTTGCGATCACGCGCGCCAGATCGGGATTTTGGGAAAGCGCCGCGCGCACCGCGCGCACTTCTTCCAGCATGGCGTCCACGTTGTCTTCTTCTACGGCAAGATCAAACAGGGCGTCGCCGTAAATCTTAGAAACTAACTTTGCCATGTCTGATCACCTATTTCCTTTAACGTCTCCTCAATCAGCGCATCCTGTACCGTCGTATCCATCGACGCGGAAACAACTTTACCTGCCATAAGCGAAGCAATGGAAATCATTTCTTTCTTCATATCGTCCGCGGCTTTTTTCCTGTCCAGCTCGATCTGTGCCTGCGCCCGCGCGAGAATGCGCGCGGCTTCCTCGTTTGCCTGCGCCTTGATATCCTCGGCGTTGGCAAGCGCTTTCTGTCTTGCCTGGCTCAAAATCTCGTCCGCTTCCCTATTGATGTTTTTAATTCTTGCCTCGTAATCTTCTTTTAGCAGAAGCGCCTGTTCCTTCTGCTCGTTGGCGCTGTCGATGTCGTTTTTGATCTTTTCCTGCCGCTTTTTCAGCAACTCCCGCGCGGGATTAAAAAGCAGATAGGATAAGAGGGTAAACATCACCAGCATTGCCAGCATTAAAAGCACCGTATCGGCAAGAAGCTGCGGATCCAGATTAAATAATCTGTCCAAGGTTTCGCCTCCCTTCTATGCCATTCGTTCTTTCCCCGTCGTTTACAGCTTTCCGAGAAGCGGGTTCGCAAACAGCAAAATGAACGCGATTGCCAGACCGTACAAACCGGTTGTCTCGGCAACGGCCTGTCCCAAAAGCATAGTGGAAGTAATGTCCGATTTTGCGCCCGGATTTCTTCCCACAGCGCTTGCGCCGTATCCGGCCGCAATTCCCTGTCCGATACCGGGGCCGATGCCGGCGATCATCGCCAGGCCCGCGCCGATTGCGGAACATGCTAAAATTAATCCTTCGTTTGTAATCATTTTTCATTCCTCCTAGATGATTATTTTATAGCGCCGCATCCGCGGCTTCTCAAATCGCGCTTACTCCTGCTGCGGCATCTTATCCACGGTAAATACCATGGTCAGCATACAGAATACATAGGTCTGGATCGCTCCGGAGAAAACGTCAAAATAAATATGCAGAATGCCCGGCCAGCCAATCGCAAACTTCGACAGCAGCTGATAGATCAGGGACATCATAACGGTTCCCGATAAAATATTGCCGAACAAACGCAGGGACAAAGAAAACGGTACTGCGATCTCGCCGATCAGGTTGATCGGGAACAAAAACGGCAGCGGCTGAAACAGACCGGTAAACGCGCCGAATTTGTTATATTTGATGTTGTTATACTGAATAATCCCAAATGTGATCAGTCCCAGCGGCAGCGTAACGCCGTAGTCCGCCGTGGGCGGCCGCAGACCGAACAGCCCGGAAATATTGCTGACGAAAATAAATAAAAACAGGGCGCTGATATAATTGACAAATCTGCCCGCATATGTTCCCATACTTCCGGATACCATTTTATCGAGCATCTCCACGATCAGTTCCACCACATTCTGAAAACCGCCCGGCACTTCCGACGCATGCTTCAGCACGCGGTTCGCCGCAACCGCGAAAATCA
Organism: uncultured Marvinbryantia sp.; assembly: GCA_947624335.1. GTDB lineage: Bacteria > Bacillota > Clostridia > Lachnospirales > Lachnospiraceae > Marvinbryantia. The sequence continues at coordinate 552 of CANQJX010000130.1, read as the reverse complement.
GCAGCACCGCCATTACGATCAGTATGCTGACGTGCGTGGTCGTGATCCACAGATCCTGCCCGAACAGCCTGTACTTGATCAGCCCGTGTATCATAAAATCGACGTCACGGTCCGCCGCCAGTAAAAAAGCACTGCTCAAGCCAACGCTCCCCACGCTCTCACCTTCTTTCCTGATTTATTTTTCTGTCTTCTTTTCATTTCTTTTCCATTTTTCTTTTGCCGCATGAAGAAACGGCTGCGTATACGCGCCGAGCTTTAAGGTGGCCAGCCCGAAAAACATTCCGGGCACGCTCCCGTGCAGCCGCCACGCAAGTACGAACAGCGCCATCGCCGATACGATCCGCAGCGCCGTTCCCTTCCGCATATGCTTTACGGCGTCGTCCTGCGCAAGCTCCAGAGAATCTTCTATCACAACATACATGTGAACCGCCATCAGTACGGCGCCCGCAACGCCCGCCGCCAGGCTGAGCGTAAACGAAACGCGCGATTTTGAAAACCATACCAGGACAAGCTCCAGAACAATCCCCCAAAGCGCGGCGCCCGCTGCCAGCT
>CANQJX010000129.1 GCA_947624335.1 uncultured Marvinbryantia sp. | reverse complement strand
ATCTTTGCCAGTTCCTGCGCCGCGTTCTTATCCAGCGCCGTGCAGGTGGGCGAACGGAACAGCAGGGTATCGGAAATAATCGCCGCGCACATCAGTCCCGCGATCTTTTGGGGAATAGCGATATCCTGTTCGCAGAACATCTGATAGATGATCGTACAGGTGCATCCCACCGGCTGGTTGCGGAAATAGACCGGCAGCACCGTTTCCATAGAGCCGAGCCGGTGATGGTCAATGATTTCCAAAATCTCCGCCGCCTCGATGTTATCCACCGCCTGCGACGGCTCGTTGTGATCCACAAGGATCACGCGGCGTTTCTGGATCCCCAGTAAATTTCTTCTGGAAATGGTTCCCACATAACGCCCGTTTTTATCCAGAATCGGGAAATCCCGGTGGCGCTTGCTCGCCATGATCTCCTTGATATTATCGGTAAAGTCCTCCTCGGAAAAAGCGATAATCTCCTTATCTTTCATAAAGAACCGCACCGGCATGCTCTGGTTGATCAGGTGCGCCACCGTATAGGTATCGTACGGGGTGGCAATGATCGTACAGCCCTTCTCTTTCGCCAGAATCTGAATGGTCTTTGTGACCGCGGCGTCCCCGCAGATCACAAGGCATCCGGCGTTCATCTCAATGGCGCACAACTGCGTCTCATAACGATTCCCCAGAATCACCATATCGTCTTTTTCAATGTAAGATTCCATCACTTCGGGGCTGGAAGCGGCGACGACCACTTTGCCCTTCTCAAAATACGCGTTTTCATCGCCCGCATACAGCGTTGCATCCAGCGTCTCTAAAATATTGCAGTATTGGGTTTTTGCCTTTGACAAAATCGCGTTGTCCACGACCGCCATGTAAGAGCGCGCAATATCGCCGATGCTGATTAGTCCCTCTAATTGATTGTCCTCTTTGAGAATCGGAAGGGTTGTCCCCTTGGTCTCGTTGAGCAGCGTCCATGCTTTTTTTAAAGAAATATCGCTGGATACGCCCTGTGTATGGCGGATCTCCATATCTCTGACCCGTGTTTTTACATTCGGCACATAGGGAGGCGTGTCCACATCGAACCGATCTAATACAAACTGCGTCTCGGTGCTGATATGGCCGGCGCGCATCGCCGCGTATTCTCCTGTGTTGGTTTGGTTCTTTAAATATGCGTACGCGATAGCGGAACAGATGGAATCTGTATCCGGATTCTTGTGCCCGATCACATAAATTTTATTTCTGGTGCTTTCCGGCATGATGTATTCCTCCAATTTGCCGCCGCTTTGTACCAAACAAACCGCGCCGGCTTTTCATTCAAATGTCAACGTTAGCATAGCAAACGCAAATCGCGCTGTCAAGCACGCCCCGCGCCGGCCCCGCTTTCTTTTTGCGCGGGAAAACCGCTTCTTCCGGTACGGCAAAACGCGCGCCGGCTTTTTCAATCGTTCCGAAAAGGGGATAAAATGAGGAGTGCCCCCGGCGTCTGGTACGCCGGAGGCAATTATGAAAAAATTTATCTATTCGTCAATTCATCTGTTCTAACTATTTGTAGTCTACCAACTAATTATGAATAAACTATGAACAAACCATAAATTTATTGTTATTTTATACAAAAATCGCTTTAACGCGTTAAAGTTTTTGTCGGTTTTTACAATTTCAGTTTTGCGAACAGCGATCCCAGATTGGTCGTAACACTCTCTGTCTGCGGCAGCTCGACCGTCTCCTCCTCAATCTCCTGCGCCGTCACGTCCTGCAGCGCCTTCATGCTCAGACTCAGCTTTCCGTCTTTGACCGCGATCACCTTTACTTTTACCGTATCGCCTACCTTCAGCACCGCCGCCGGGGATTTGATGCGTTTTTCGCTGATCTGTGAAACATGCACCAGGCCGCTTAACCCGTTCCCCAGATTAATAAACGCGCCGTACGGCTGAATAGATTCCACGGTGCCCTCGGTTACCAGCCCGGTCTGCACGTTGGAAATTCTTGCTTTCTTTTCCTGCGCCTCGCGTTCCCGCAGAATTTCGCGGGCGGAAAGCACCAGACGTTTTTCTTCCTCATCCGCTGTGATCACGCGCACCTCAATCTCTTTGCCCAGCCATTCCTCCAGGTTTTCCACATAGCCAAGGGAAAGTTTCGACGCCGGCACAAAGCCGCGGATGCCCTCCACATAAACGACCACGCCCGATTTTACCACGCCGGCAACCTTTGTCCTGACAACGGTTTCGTTTTCCAGCATCTCCTTTAATTTGTCCCACGCCAGAACATCGTTGGCTTCTTTGCGGGATAACATAATCTGCCCCTGTCCGCCGTCTCTTCTGACGACAGTAGCCGAAATCTCATCTCCGATATGGACGTCCTCTTTGATGTGAAAATTCGGATCGTCCGTAAAATCTTCCGCGCGGATCACGCCTTCCGTGTAGTATTTCAGATCCAGCGTCACTTCGGTATCCGAAACCCCGATCACGGTGCCTGTGAGTACGTCGCCTTCGTGGATTTGCTTAAGCGAAGCGTTCAGTTCGCTCTCATAGTCTTTCATTGTCTCTTCCATCGTGTTGCCTCCCGTATTCCTTTTTCTTCACTATAGCACAATCCGGCATGATCCGCAATCGGCACATTCGTTACAGTTCCAGTACCTGCACCTGCTCAAATTCATTTTTCATGTCAAACGCCCGCAGCATATCGGCATCCGCAAGATAAAATGTGTCGCTGATATACAAACCGCGCACATCCGCATACGCGTTTCCGTACCACAGCCCTTTTTCGGCGTCGTCCGACAGGCTGTAGGTAAGCAGGTTCCGGAAGCCCTCCTGCTCATCGTAAGTGAAAAGCAGATAATGTTCGTCGCATACAAACCCGAACAGATTTTTTTCCGGATCGATCATAATTGCTTTGTAATCGGAAAGCCCCGGACAATTGTCGGCGTCTTTGATCACATAGCGCTTGATCTCGGCAACATGGGCCGGGTCGGAAACGTCAAACATCGAAAGTTTTACGCCCGTCGCCATCCCCGTTTCCGGATCCGCCTCGTATCCGACGCCAAGCAGCCTGTCCTCCCCGTAAAAATGCAGGTAAGAAGAAAATCCCGTCACGCTCAGTTCCCCTAAAATCCGCGGGTTTTCCGGATCGGAGAGGTCTACGGAAAACAGCGGATCCGTTTGTTTAAAGGTTACAAAATATCCGATGTCGCCCATAAATCTTGCCGAACGGATCGTCTCGCCCGGAGCAATGTCATCGATCTTGCCCACCAGTTCCATTTCCCCGTCATAAACATACAGCGTGTTAATCTCGTCCTTGTCCCACGCGGTAGCAACTACGCGCAGATAGCCGTTGTATTCATCCAGAGAAAACGTATCGTTTAAATAGCCTTCCAGCTGCGTCATGCCCGCGCCCCAGATATCCCCGTCCTTATACGAGAATTTGAGGATAGCGGTCGTATCCGTACCGTTTTCCCATTTCTGGCTGCAGATATAGATGCTCTGCGTGCTGACATAAAAGTGTTCCGCGCCGGAAACTACCAGATAGCTGGTATCCTCCAGGCTTTCCGGAACGTACACGTCGTCCGCTTTCATATAAGCGCCGTTTACCAGCGGCATGATTCCGCTCTCCTCGCGCGTATCTTTGATCTGCGGGATAAACTCTGTAAACAGATAGAGATGATCCCCGACCTTGCGGCTGCTGTGGTAATAGCCTTCCTGCTCCATGCTGCCCAGATATCCGGGATTGCTGCGGTCCGTGATATCATAGGTGGAAACCTTCGCGTAACTGTAGCTCTGCGTTGTATAAATATCTTTTTCGGATTCCACCATACTGCTCCGGTTCCCGGTTGTAATCAGAATCAGCCGGTCGTCCGATACATACATGTCGCGGATCATTTCATTGAGTTCCTCCGGCTGCAGCACGGCAATCTGCTTCATTTCTCCGCCGTCCGCGCCGATAATCCGCACGGAGGTATTGTGTCTTATAATATAGATAAACTTCCCGTCTGTTTTTACAATGTCGCTTTCGTCCACGCCAAGCTCCCGCAGGTTTGTCCGGGAAAAGTCCGGGCTGCCCGTCTGAGAGTTCCCCGTTTCCTCAATCTGTCCGCCGTCCGCAGGCGCAATCTCCATCTCCTGCGCAATCTCCATCACGCCGTCTTTGGCCGTATATAGATTGTATCCCTGATATCCCAAAGACCCGTTTTGTTCGGAAAATTCATGCAGTTTCTCAAACAGCGCGTCTTCGCTGCCAATGGGAGTGATCCCAACGTCGTTGTGCCGCGTTGCGGGCGCCGCCGCTTCTTCTTCCGGGACGGCGTCTTTGGCCGCCGTTTCTTTCATTTTTGCAGCCGCATCCTTTGTTTCCGCGTCCGCAGTCTTTGTCTGCGCGTCCGCAGCCTTTGTTTCCGCAACCGTATCCTTCGTTTCCGCAGCCGCCTGCCCCGCCGCCTTTTCAACGTCCTGCGCGGCTTCCGCCAGCTCTGCTGTTTCCCCGGCTGCCGTCTCCCCGGCGGCGTTTTCCGCCGTCATGCTCTCCGTCTTTGTGTCCGAAGCGCCATTCATATATTCGCGCATCTGCACCGTGCCGAGCCGGTGCCCGGCGGCAAAGACAATCGCCACCGCTGCCGCCGCCTCTGCGATACGCACGCCGTATTTGCGCCACGCGGCGCGCCCCGCAAAGGGAATCCGCTTTTTGTCTGCCTTTTCATGCAGTTTTGCTTCTATATTTTCCGGACTCAGATCGTCCGGTGCGGAAACGGAATCCGCTGACTTCCTGATTTGATCCATCCATTTCTTTTCGTCCATCTTCTGCTCCTCCTGTTTCTTGCAGACGGTAAGGCCTGTCCCCTGTTCAGCTCAGCCACGCCTCCATCTTTTCCAGGGCGCGTTTCTGTTTTGAACGCACCGTATTGTCGCTCATCTGCAGTTCCTCTCCAACCTCGCGGCTGCTGTAACCGCCAAAGATGCGAAGCGAAAGGATCAGGCGCTCCTCGTCGTCCAGCCCCGCAAACGCCCTTTTGACGTCCAGATCCTCCGCCGCGTCCCTTGTCGGCGCGCACAAATCCTCCGGCAGTTCCTGCGTCTTATCCAGGTATTCTTTCAGCCGTGCGCGGCATTTGTTTGAAAGGATCTTAAAGATCCATCCCCGGAAAGCCCCGTCGTTTTTCAGGGAGCCGATCTGCGCCCACGCGTCCGTCACCGTATCCATCACCGCATCCTCCGCGTCATGGCTGTTTTTCAGCGTGTAAAGCGCAAACCGGTACAAATCCTGATAAACGCTTCGGTAAAGCTCCGAAAATGCCTGTG
>CANQJX010000128.1 GCA_947624335.1 uncultured Marvinbryantia sp. | reverse complement strand
GTTTCCGGCGAAGCAAAGGGCGTGGCGATCGCTTATGATTCCCGGCATATGTCTCCGGAATTTGCGGACGAGTCTGCGCTCTGTCTTGCGGCAAACGGCATTAAGGCGTATGTGTTTGAAAGCCTGCGGCCGACGCCGGAACTGTCCTATGCGGTGCGCAAGCTCGGCTGTATCGCGGGCATTAATATTACGGCAAGCCACAACCCGCCGGAATACAACGGCTACAAAGTATACTGGGAAGACGGCGCGCAGATCACGCCGCCGCATGACAGCGGGATCATGGACGAGGTGAAAAAGGTTACGGATTATGCGTCCGTAAAGACAATGTCCAAAGAAGACGCAGAAGCGGCGGGCTTATATCAGACGATCGGCGCGGACATCGACGATCCGTATATTGCGGAGTTAAAGAGCCTCGTGCTTCATCAGGACAGCATTGACGCGGTAAAAGACAAACTTACGATCGTTTATACGCCGCTGCATGGCACAGGCAATCTTCCGGTGCGCCGCGTATTAAAAGAGCTTGGTTTTCAGAATGTGTACGTCGTTCCGGAGCAGGAGCTTCCGAACGGGGATTTCCCGACCGTCAGCTATCCGAACCCGGAAGCCGCGGAGGCGTTCGAGCTTGGCCTTGCGCTTGCAAAAAAAGTAAATGCAGATTTAGTTCTTGCTACGGATCCGGATGCGGACAGGCTTGGCGTATATGTAAAGGATTCAAAGACGGGCGAGTACCACACGCTGACCGGAAATATGTCGGGCTGCCTGATCGGGGATTATGTGATCGGACAGCGCAAAGCGGTCAATGGTTCGCTGCCGGAGGACGGCGCGTTTATCCGTTCGATCGTTTCTACGAACATGGCGGATGCGATCGCAAAATATTACGGCATTGAGCTGGTAGAGGTGCTGACAGGCTTTAAGTTTATCGGCCAGAAGATCCTGGAATTTGAAAAAACCGGAAAAGGCACATACCTGTTTGGCATGGAAGAGAGCTATGGCTGCCTGACCGGCACTTATGCAAGGGATAAGGACGCTGTCGTGGCGTCCATGACGCTCTGCGAAGCGGCGGCTTATTATATGACGAAAAATATGACGCTCTGGGATGCAATGCTTGAAATGTATGAGCGTTACGGCTATTACAAAGACCATGTGGAGTCCATTACGTTAAAGGGCATCGAAGGGCTTGCAAAGATCCAGGAGATCATGGATACGCTCCGCAAGGATGCGCCAAAGGAGATCGGCGGGCTGAAAGTGCTGGCTGCAAGGGATTACAAGACCGATGTGATTAAGGATTTTGTAAACGGCGGGGAACGTCCGACCGGGCTTCCGAAATCCAACGTGCTGTATTATGAGCTGGAAGACGACGCATGGGTATGCGTAAGGCCGTCCGGCACAGAGCCGAAAGTAAAATTCTATATCGGCGTAAAAGGCGCTTCCCTCGAAGATGCGGATCAGAAGGCGGCTTCCCTCGGGAAACAGACGCTTGCCATGATACAGAAGATGATATAAAAAATAGCCATTTCTTCTTGACAAACTATGGAAAAGTTAGTATAAATATACTCGTAAGTATTTTGGAGAACATAAGTCCGATTCTTATAAAATATCTAATGGAGTCCATAGGAGGAACAGAAATGAATAAAGCAGAATTAGTAGCGGCGATCGCTGACAAGACGGAGTTATCAAAAAAGGACGCAGAAGCGGCATTAAAGGCTTTTACAGACGTTGTAGCGGAAGAACTGAAAAAAGGGGAAAAAATTCAGTTGGTAGGCTTTGGGACTTTTGAGGTGTCAGAACGCGCGGCAAGGACGGGAAGGAATCCTCAGACCGGAGAAGAAATGACGATACCGGCTTCAAAATCACCGAAATTTAAAGCCGGCAAGGCGTTAAAGGATCTGATCAACGAATAGACAGGTCTGGAAAGATCATACAGGCAGGGCTGCCGCATCAGGGAGAAGGAAGATCGTTCATCTGTTGCCCTGATGGCGGCAGCCTTATTATTCCCGCGGGCAATGGGCTGTGCGCGGGCGATGGGTTATTAAAAAGCGATTTCAGGAGGCGGAAAAGCATGAGACTGGATAAATTTTTAAAGGTGTCCCGCCTGATCAAGCGCCGCACTGTGGCGAACGAGGCGTGTGACGCGGGGCGTGTGATGGTGAATGGAAAGGCGGCGAAGGCGTCCGTCAATGTAAAGGTCGGGGATATCATCGAAATACAGTTTGGCACGAAAACGGTGAAGGTGCGTGTGCTGGATATTCAGGATACGACCAAAAAGGAGGAAGCGAAGGATTTGTTTGAGTACTTATAAAAGTTCAGGAATATATTTCCATGCCGTTCATATACTTTTATTAGGACAAGAGTGGAGGTAAAGGAAATGGACGAGAGAATGGAAAAAAACCAGTCGAAAGCGCATAAGGTATTGCTGTCAAACCGCAAAACAGCGGCGTTTACGGGAGTGCTTGATGTGCTTTCTTTTGATGTGGCGGAAATCCTGCTGGAAACGGAGCAGGGGATGCTTTTGATCAAGGGGAATGACCTGCACGTAAACCGGTTAACGCTCGAGAAGGGGGAGGTTGATGTAGAAGGGCGGATCGACAGCCTGTCCTATTCCGATGCGGGCGGAAAAAAACAGGGAGAGTCCTTATTGGGAAGATTTTTTAGATGAACGCGGTGAGTCAGGATATTTTTCAGGAACTGGATTTTTTTGCGGCGTCCTTTTTGCTCGGAATGCTCCTTGTCCTGGTTTATGACTGCCTGCGGATCTTCCGCCAGATCGTGCGCCATGGGACGGCATGGGTATCCGTTGAGGATCTGTGTTACTGGATCGGGAGCGCGTTTGCCGTCTTTGCCATGCTTTACCGGAAAAACGACGGCCTGATACGCGGGTTTGCCATCGGCGGAGTCGCGGCGGGGATGCTGCTGTATAACCGCTTTGTCAGCCGCTATACGGTACGATATATAGTTTTGATACTGAAAAAAGTCTGCAAAGTCCTTTCCTGGCCGTTGAAAAAGGCGTATCGGGCGGCGGCGCCTGCGGGAGCGTTTTTGCGTGGCAGGGGGAAAAAGTTCATGAAATATTTGAAAAAGCGGTTGAAAAAATTGAAAAATGAGATTAAAATGGGGATATCAAAATAATGGTCGGGAAGGATGGCGGAGAGCTTATGAGGCGCGGGTATAAATATAAAAAGAAACCGGCAAACAGGGCCGGAAGGGCGTGTATTACGCTGATTGTTTTTGCTATGGTAGGCATCATGTCTGTGCAGATCGTGAAGCTCTACCGGAAGGACGTGCAGTATGCCGCACAGGAGAAGCAGCTTGAAAAGCAGCTTGCGGAGGAAGAGGAGCGGAGCCGGCAGCTGGAAGAATATGAGGCGTATACGAAGACGCAGGAATATGTCGAGGACGTCGCCAAGAGCAAGCTGGGGCTTGTTTATAAAGGGGAGATCGTTTTTAAAGAGGAATAGGCCCGGGATTTTTATAAGGGGATGCCGCGTGAAGGAAGCATTGATACGGGATACAGGTTTTGCAGTATCCGGATCGTTCCTTTTGCGGCAGCCCCTTATTTTTGACATGAGAGGCTTCAAACGTGTGAATGGCTTAGAATCGACTCGAAACGTTATTTGAACGGATAAAAGCACGAATAAATCCTGAAAAATTGACCACAGTTTGACAAACATTTCAAAATGCTCTTTTTATAATGGCTGTCAATGCCGCGTCTGTCGGCGGTAAAAAACACCGGGGCAAAAGCCCCGTAGTATGGAGGATAGTCATGAAGAGGCTGAGTGTAAAACAGGTGGTCTTGTACTTAGGAGGAATTTTGATGTGCCGCGTGTCGTGGGCGGGCTGTTTTCCGCTGATCCCCGCGTATTTTACGGCGGTGTATTTGGAGGACGCGTCGCGGGGGATGCAGAGCATCGCGTTGCTGGCGGGACTGGTCGTATTTGTGCCGGTGACGTCTGCGGTAAAGTACCTGATGGCAATGCTGGTCATTATGGTGACGATCCGTCTGTTTGAGTGGGCGGAGGGCCGCTGTACGACATTATGCGCCGCCATAGCGGCCACAATCGCCACATTTATGATGGGCGCGGCGGGGGAACTGCTGGATATGCGCGATACGGCGGGGTGGCTGGCGACGGTTCTGGAGTCGTTATTTGTGTTTGCGGCGGTTTTGCTGGGGACAAGGCTGGTCGATCTGTTCCTGCAGCTGAACCTGCTGCCCGCGGAACAGGCGGAAGGCTCCTATCAGGAACAGCGGCTGGGCAACTATGCGGATTCTTTTAACGGCCTCTCGCGTATTTTTGCGCAGATGAGTTCCGTAAAAAAAGAATTATCGACCGAGCAGATGGGAAGGATTCAAAATGAACTGACCGGAAGCCTGTGCATGAACTGCAACCAGTGCGCGCTGTGCTGGGAAAAGGAAGAAAGCCCGATGTATTCGTACCTGGCGTATATGCTGCAGTCCATGCAGCGGACGGGGGAGCCGGATCACGAGATTGTCGTGCAGATGCAGGAATACTGCCCCTATACGGACGCGGTCGTGCAGGAGGCGCTCCGCATTTTTGAGAAGGCGCGGCTGAATCTGGCGTGGTATAACCGTTTGCTGGAAAACCGGGAAATTATCGCGCAGCAGCTGGAGGCCATGGCGTACATCAGGGAGGACTGCGCAAATGAGATTACGGATATCACAAATGAAAACAGGCAGCTTTTGGCGGAGGTGAAATACCGCGCGAAAGAGCGGGGCATTCTGCTTCGGCAGCCGCATATTTACAGGGCGCGGGACAACCGGCTGCAGTTTGTCTGCGAGGCGTATACGAGATACAGCGGCTGCATCGCCATGAAAGAATTAGCGCGCGCCGTATCCATGGGGCTGGAACGCGGGATGCGGGCAAAAAAAGATGAACGCACGTTAATCAGCGGCCAGGCGCTGGCGGTAACGTTTGAGGAGGATGCCCGTTTCCATGAAACGCATGCCGCCGTACGCAGGGTGAAAGACGGCGGGCGCGTTTCCGGTGACAATTATTCGTTTCTGGAGCTGGACAATGGGCAGGCGGTCATGATGCTCTCGGACGGGATGGGTTCGGGCAGCGCCGCCTGCAAGGAGAGCGAGCTTGTGCTGGAGCTGCTGGAAAAATTTCTGGAGGCGGGGTTTTCCAAAACAACCGCGCTGAAAATGATGAATTCTGCGATGGTGATCCGCGGAGAGGACGATCTGTATTCTACGGTGGATATCTGCTCGGTGGATCTGTACAGCGGGGTGTGCGAGCTTTATAAGATCGGCGCGGCGACGACGTTTATCCGGCACAGGGAGTATGTGGAGCGCGTCGTATCCAATTCGTTGCCGGTCGGCGTGTCTTACCGCATGGATATTGCAAGCA
>CANQJX010000127.1 GCA_947624335.1 uncultured Marvinbryantia sp. | reverse complement strand
GTGCCCGCCTAGCACGCGCTGCTTTACAAGACGCTTGCCGGATGCTACGAGCAGTTCCCAAGCCGCAACCTGCTTGCCGCGATCTGCTCCCTGCTGATGAAGGGGCACAAGAACGGCCCGCAGTATGCAAAGTGGTTTGAACTGGGAGTCAAACAGGATATCCGCCTCGCGGGGCTTTACGAATATTATGCGCAGACGGCGCAGGATCTGAATGTGCGCGAGCTGCCGCAGGCCGTGCGGATGTATTTTTCTTACAACAACACGCTCGGTTATCTGAAAAAAGCGGCGATTTACGCCAATGTTGTGCGCGCGCGCACGAAAGATCCGCAGACCTTTGAGGCCTATCGTTCCACGATGGAACGCTTTATGGAAGAACAGCTTCTGGAGGGAAGGATCAACGAAGATCTGGCGCTTCTGTATGAGGCGCTGCTCACGCGTTTTGTGATGGACGAGCGCCTTGCGCCGGGACTTTCCAAAGTGCTGTTTTCCTATGAGGTAAGCTGCCAGAATCCGGAGATTCATCATGTGATTGTGGTTCACAGCCAGCTTCGCCGCGAACAGCGGGTGCAATTCTTTGACGGGAAAGCATATGTGCAGAAATACGGCCCCAATAGCTGTATTCTTTTGGAGGACGCCGACGGCGTACGCTATGCCGATACGTCTCTTTATACGGTAAAGCGGCTTCTTACGCGCACGGCGTTTGAGGATTACTGCCGCAGCCGGTCCGCGGTGCCGGAAGAACTGCTGTTATCGGATCTGGCAAAGGAAACGGAGGTTACGAGGGAAAACGCGGCGCGCTTTGTGCAGCTGATGTCGCTGGAGCGGCTGCGCGACGATTATCGGGAGGCAATACAGGAAAAGCTGCTGGTGTATTTCTCCGGACATCCGTATGCGGACGGCCTGCGCGAATATCTGGAAAAAGCAAAATACGAACCGCTTCTGCCGCGCTATATCGCGGAACTGACGGAACTGCTGGTAAGCGAAGGGATGACGCGCAAAGCGTATCAGATTGTGCGCGGATACGGAGCGGAGCATGTGGAGACAAACACGCTGGTGCGCCTGTGCAGCCGCTGCGTTTCACAGGAGGGCGGACAGGAAGACGGGTATCTTCTGGCGCTGTGCGCGCGGTGCTTTTTGCGCGGCAAGTACGACGAGGCGGTTTTAACCTGCCTTCTCCACAATTACGAGGGGCCCGTGGAGACGATGAAGGCGCTCTGGGACGCGGGACGGCGTTTTGAACTGGAGGATTTTGTATTAGAGGAAAAAATTCTGGCTACGGTTTTGTATACCCAAAGCGGGATGGAAGGGACGGAGGAGATTTTCGATTCTTACCGGAAAAAGCAGGGGAACGAGAAACTCTGCCGCGCCTATCTGATCTTTATGGCGTACTGCTATTTTGTAAAAGAAATCAAACTTGCGCCGCCGCTGCCGGAGCAGATTGAGAAAATGGCGTTAAAAAAGACGGACGCGCCCCGCGTCTGCCAGCTTGCGCTTCTGCGTTATTACGCGTACGAGGACAGGCTGAACGAAGAACAGGAAAAGTATCTGTATGCGCTGCTGAATAAATTTATGGCGCAGGGACTGCATTTTCGCTTTTATCAGAGACTGCCGGCAAAGCTGCTGCGGTATTTTCACCTGCATGACAAATACATTTTGGAGTACCGGACGGATCCGGCCAGCCATGTGACGCTGCACTACCGGCTGAACGAGGAAAAAGAACAGGCGATACCGATGAAACATGTCTACGAAGGAATTTTCATCCGGGAATTTACGCTGTTTTACCATGACAGGCTGGAGTGGTATCTGGAGGTGGAAAACGGGGATCATACGGAACGCACCGCGCGGCAGACGATCCTGTGCGGCAGGCGCGCGCACCGGGGAAATACGGGCAGATTTGAGCTGATCAACCGTCTTGCGGAAGCGCAGCAGCGCGGCGACCGGGAACAGCAGGCGGCGATACGCGACCAGTATGTGGGGCAGCAGTATCTGGTGGAAACCTTGTTTACGATACAATAAGATGAAAAGAAACGGAGAAAGCAGATGGGCAGAACATTGATCGGGCTGGACCTTGACAGGGAGAACGCGCAGATTTCTTTTTACAACGAACGCAGTATGGAACCGGAAACGGTCTCCATACCCGATAACGGGAACCGTTATCTGATACCGGTTCCAGCGGATCTTTTCTCTCTGATTGAGGGGAGCGTGGAACTGGGGCTGATGGCGCTCGCCAACTTTTTAAAGACCTGCATCGGCTATATCCGTCCGGCGGTAAACCCCAGGGACGCCTGCCTTATGGTTACCATGCGGGAAATCGACCTTACCTGGGCGGACGCGCTGCGCGCGGCGTGCCAGATGATCGGCATGGAACCGGACAACCTGTTTTTACAGACGCACCGGGAGAGCTTCTGCTGCTATACGCTCAATCAGAGAAAAGACCTGTGGCTGCAAAAAACGGCGCTGTTTGAGTACGAGCAGGGCAGGATCCACGCCTATGTAATGAGCATCGATTATGGGACGAAGCCGGCTCTTGTAAAGGCGGAGGAAGGAAAAACGCTGGATTTCGGGACAAAGGGAACGAGAAGCGACGCCCAGTGGAATGAACGGCGCGATAAGCTGTTTTTGGAGATGATTCAAAACACATTTCAGGACGACGCCTTTTCCTGCGTTTATCTGATCGGGGACTGCTTTGATAAGTCCTGGGCCGTAGAATCGCTGCAGTTCCTCTGCCGCAGACGCCATGTTTTCCAGGGGCGCAACCTGTACACAAAAGGCGCCTGTTACGGGGCGATGCAGCGCATGGGCGCAGGGAAAAAGCTGGATCAATATTTGTATTACAGCGAGGACATGGTGGATACCAATTTAAGCATGCGCATGACGATGCGGGGAAAAACGGGCAGTTATAGCCTGATCAACGCCGGCGTCAACTGGTTTGAGGCGGAGCATTCCTGCGAATTTCTGACGGACGGGGAAAAAGAAGTGGTTATCTACGGGAAGTCCATGCTCGGCGGCGAGGCGGACAAGTACAGCATTGTTTTAAAGGATCTGCCGCAGCGCGAAGGGCGCACGGTGCGCCTTCTCCTGCATGCAAGGTTTATCGCGCGCAGGCGCTGCAAAATTACGATCCGCGATCTGGGATTCGGAGAGATTTATCCGGCGAGCGGCATTGTGTGGGAGAGTGTTTTGGAGGTATAGGATGGGATATTATCTTTGTGAGATTCCGCGGGCAAAACATCCTTATTATATTGAGAGCGTGGGGATCCATATCTGGTCCATCGAGGAACTCTGCTATTATATGAAAGAAAACGTATATCTTCTGGACGAAACGATTTTAGGAGAGAACCTGGCGCAGTGGATCAAAGAGGAATTACATCTGCCGGCGCTTGCCAAAACGCTGGCGCATGCCCTGGAGGCGGGCGCGCCCGCGACGGATTTTGTGCTGCCTATCTTCCGCGAATGCGCGTATCTGTCCGAACCGGAATTTTCTTATTTTAAAGAAGAGCTTGCGCAGGTGCAGATCGAGCCGCGGGACGTGCGCAAAAAGATGAAAGCGGATTATCTGGTTCATTACGGCATGTATGTAAGAGCGATTGAAGAATACGAGAATCTTCTGCGCAAGCGTGGGAAAGGCAGGCTTGGCACGCAGTTTTATGCGGCGGTGCTGGAAAACATGGCGACGGCTTACGCGCATCTGTTCCGCTTTGAAGACGCGGCGGACTGCCTGTGGGAGTCGTACCATGCGCTGCGCTCGCGCAAGGTGTATGAAAAATATCTGCGCCTCCTTCCGCTGTTTCTGCCGGAGGAGCGATACCGGGAACGCATCGTGCAGATCAAGGCGGACCGGGATCTGGCGGCGGCCATGAAAGCGGACGCGGAGACGATTCTGCGGGAAGGGCGCGAAAGCGCATACGCAAAAGAGTGGGACGCGCTTCCGGAAAAGGAGCTTCTGGCGAAACTGAAAAGCGATTATGTGCAGTGTACCAAAACCTGATGCGGCATGAAAAAGAAAAGATTGAAATTTACGCGGGCGTGTTTTATAATACGACGTGTGAAACGAAAATGTCTACCATGAGAAAGGCGGAACATGCAAATGAAAAAAATGGAGCAGTTGTATGAAGGCAAGGCAAAAAAGGTATTTGCGACAGACGATCCGGCAATTGTGATTGTGGATTACAAAGACGACGCCACCGCTTTTAACGGCGTAAAGAAAGGCACGATCGTCGGCAAAGGCGCGATTAATAACCGCATGACCAACCATGTATTCCGGCTGTTTGAGGAGCAGGGGATTCCCACGCATCTGGTGGAGGAACTGAGCGACCGCGAGACGGCTGTAAAGAAGGTTGAGATCGTTCCGCTGGAGGTTATTGTCCGCAATGTAGCGGCGGGCAGCTTTTCCAAGAGAATGGGCGTGGAAGAGGGACGCGCGCTCCTGTGCCCGATCATCGAGTTCAGCTATAAAAACGACGACCTGGGCGACCCGTTTATCAACGACGATTACGCGCTGGCGCTTGGGCTGGCAACGGCAGAAGAAATTGATACCATTAAAAACTATACGAGAAAGATCAACGAGATTATGAAGGAATATTTCCGGAACGCGGGCATGAAGCTGATCGACTTTAAGATTGAGTTCGGCAGGCTTCCCGACGGCACGATCATTCTGGCGGACGAGGTATCGCCGGACACCTGCCGCCTGTGGGACGTAAACACCAACGAAAAGCTGGACAAAGACCGCTTCAGGCGCGATCTGGGAAATGTGGAAGAAGCCTATAACGAGGTCTTCCGCCGCCTTGGTCTGGACTAACGAAAAAACAGAAGAAATCGGCATCAACAAAGGGGAGGTTGAACGCATACGCCACGGACGGCGGTACGCTCGGACTCCCTTTTTAAGCGCCCGGCGCAGGCATGCGGCAAGGCGTATTCTTTTTCGGTCAAAGGGCAGGAGAATAGTATGAGAGAACAGGTGATCTGCACGCAGCAGGAAACGGACGAAAAGCTGCGGGAAGAATGTGGGATTTTCGGTATGTACGATCTGGACGGCCACGACGTTGCGGCGCCGATCTATTACGGGCTTTTTGCCCTGCAGCACCGCGGGCAGGAGAGCTGCGGCATTGCGGTGAGCGATACAAACGGGCCGCTGGGGAAGGCAAGCTCCGTTAAGGGCATGGGGCTTGTAAACGAGGTTTTTGAGCCGGGAACCCTGGAAAAATTAAAAGGAGATATCGGCGTGGGCCATGTGCGCTATTCGACAGCGGGCGCAAGCACCCGCGAGAACGCGCAGCCTCTGGTGCTGAACTATGCCAAGGGGATCCTGGGGCTTGCGCACAACGGGAACCTGATCAACGCGCCGCAGCTTAGAAAAGAGCTGGAATATACGGGGGCTATTTTTCAGACCACGATTGATACCGAGGTGATTGCGTATCACATCGCGCGCGAGCGGATTCATGCAAAGAACGTAGAGGAAGCGGTTCTTCGCGCAATGAAAAAGCTGCAG
>CANQJX010000126.1 GCA_947624335.1 uncultured Marvinbryantia sp. | reverse complement strand
GGCGACAGGCGGGAATGGATGATAGAGATGCGCTCGCCAAACCTGCGATAAAACCGCATGACCGTCTGGTAGGTCAGCGCAATCTCCGGAATCAGCACAATCGCCTGTTCGCCGCGGCGCACCGCCTCGGCGATAATTTCCATATAAACCTCGGTCTTCCCGCTGCCCGTCACCCCATGGATCAGGCAGGTTGGAAAAGCGGGATCGTCCCAGCCGCGGCGGATCTCCTCCACAACCGCGCGCTGTTCGTCATTCAATTCTATTTTGCGCGCCGCGCCCTGCGTCTGATGCAGCGGATTGCGGTAAACCGTCACGGAAACGCAGGCGACCGTTTTCTGCTCCTCCATGGCCCGGATCGTTGCGGGAGAAATATTTAATTTCCCCGTCACAATCTCATACGGTATTTCTGTTTCTTCTATCAGCGCTGCCAGCAGGCGGCCGCGCGCGCGCTGATTTTTTTTCTGATAAAACGCAAGCTTTTCTCTTGCCGCGTCCTGCGCAAGCAAAAGCCGGACGCTCTTTTTCTCTTTCCGCCTGACTTTCTGGCGCGCCGGCAAAACGGTCTTTAACGCCTGAATCATCGTGGAGCCGTACATCCGGCGCATCCATGCCGCCAGCGCGACCAGACGGTCCTCGCCCGTCGCGCAGTCGCTTAACACCTCCCGGATTTCTTTGATCCGGGAAAGCTCGCACTCCGGTTTTTCCGTCAGCCGCACAATGTAGCCTTTCGTCAGACGGTCGCCTTTCCCAAAAGGAACCTGCACAACCGCGCCGGGATATACCTCTTTGGAAAGTTCCTGCGGCACAAGATACTGGAACGTGCGATCCAGTTTTTCGTGGGAGATATTTACAATAATATCCGCAAACATCTGCTGTCTCACTTTTCCTTTGCTTTGTCTTCTTCCAGTATTTCCGCGATCAGCACGCGCTCATCCATAGGATGCTTGACCCCGCGGATTTCCTGATAATCCTCGTGCCCTTTCCCTGCAAGTACGATCACGTCCCCCGGCTGTCCGTGATGGATAGCGTAGGCAATCGCCTCCTTGCGGTCCGTGATCCGGATGTATGTTCCGTTTGTTTTTTCTATTCCTGTTACAATATCGTCGATAATGGCCTCCGGCTCCTCAAATCTGGGATTATCCGAGGTGATAATCGTAAAATCCGCATATTTCCCGGAAACCTCGCCCATCTCAAACCTGCGGGAACGCGCGCGGTTCCCGCCGCAGCCAAACACGCAGACCAGACGTTTCGGCTGATACTCTTTCAGCGTGGTCAGCAGGCTTTTTAACGCCATGGCGTTGTGGGCGTAATCAATCATCAGCGTAAACGTATCGGACACTTTGATCATCTCGATGCGTCCCTTTACCTTCGCCGTTTGCAGCGCGGCCGTCATCTGCGCCTCCTTTACGCCGAAACGGTCGCAGACGGCGATTGCCGCAAGCGAGTTGTAAATACTGAATATCCCGGGAATATCGATCTCCACATGGAAATTGCGTTTTCCCGTCACATGGTAGCGGATTCCCAGATAACCCGGCCCGGATACCAGCTTCGCTTCCGAAGCGCGAAAATCCGCCGTATCGCAAAATCCAAACGTCTCCACCTCGCAGGTGTGCCCTTTTAAAATCTCATCTAAGTGTTCGTCGTCCGCGTTCATAATGCCAAGGCGGCACTGCCGGAACAGCATTGCCTTGCAGTTTAGGTATTCTTCAAAGCTCTTATGCTCCGCCGGTCCTATGTGGTCCGGCTCAAGATTGGTAAATACGCCGATCTCAAATGTAAAACCCGCCGTGCGGTGCAGCATCAGGCCCTGTGAGGACACTTCCATCACCACGCAGTCGCAGCCTTCCTGTGCCATCTGCGCAAAATAACGCTGGATCGTAATGGATTCCGGCGTCGTGTTGCTCGCCGGTATTTTCCGGTCGCCGATAATCGTCTCAATGGTTCCGATCAGTCCCGTTTTGTGCCCCGCCGCTTCCAGAATGGATTTGATCATATAGGTGATCGTCGTTTTTCCCTTGGTGCCGGTGACGCCGATAATCTTCATCTTCTCCGCCGGATGTCCGTACCATGCCGCCGCGATCAGCGCCATGGCGTAGCGGCTGTCCTGCACTTTCAGAACCGTCACGTCCGCGGGCGCCTCCACAGCATCCTGTACAACCAGAACCTTCGCGCCTTTTTCCACGACTTCCGGCACATACTGATGTCCGTCCGTTACCGCCCCTTTGATGCAGAAAAACAGGCATCCCTTACTTACTTTCCGGGAGTCGTTCACAATATCGCTCACCGTTATGTCCAGCGTTCCCTGAACGCATTCGTATTCCAGTCTCTCCAGCAACTTTGACAGCTTCATGTTCTTATTCTCCCTGCTTTTTTGATACTTTATCTTAACATACTTCCGCCTGTGTTTCAATTATGAAAAAGAATGCGGCCAAAAACGGCACTGCCCTGCAGTGCCGTTTGTGATTGCTTTTTTATTCTTCGGTTGCCGCCGTTTCTTCCGCCGCTTCCTGCATCGCCTCGTCCGTTTCCGGCACCGGCTGTTCTTCCGCCGCTTCCTGCTTCGCCTCCTGCGTCAGGTCGTATTCTTCTTCGTCCTGCATATATTCGGAGTTTAAATGCACGTTGCGGTAGCGTTTCATACCGGTGCCTGCCGGAATCAGTTTGCCGATCAGAACATTTTCTTTCAGGCCGATCAGAGGATCGATCTTGCCCTTGATCGCCGCTTCCGTAAGCACTTTCGTCGTTTCCTGGAACGACGCCGCGGACAGGAAAGAATTGGTCGCAAGCGCCGCCTTGGTAATACCAAGCATCACCGGTTTTCCTTCCGCCGGCGTTTTGCCTTCCGCAATCGCCGCTTCGTTTGCGTCTTCAAAATCCAGAATATCGATGACCGTTCCCGGAAGGAGCGCCGTGTCTTTGCAGTCCTCCACGCGGATCTTTTTCAGCATCTGGCGCACGATCACTTCGATGTGCTTATCGTTAATCTCAACGCCCTGCAGACGGTATACGCGCTGTACTTCCTGCAGCATATAGTCCTGAACGGCGCGCACGCCCTTGATCTTCAGAATATCGTGCGGATTAATGCTTCCTTCCGTCAGCTCGTCGCCCGCTTCCAGCACTTCTCCGTCCTGCGCCTTGATCCTGGAGCCGTAAGGAATCAGGTAGGTCTTGGACTCGCCCGTTTCCTCGTTGGTCACCACAATTTCGCGTTTTTTCTTTGTGTCGCGGATTTCCACTTTTCCGGCGATCTCGGTAATGATGGCAAGTCCTTTCGGCTTTCTCGCCTCAAAAAGCTCCTCTACACGCGGAAGACCCTGCGTGATATCGCCGCCGGCAACGCCGCCGGTATGGAAGGTACGCATCGTAAGCTGCGTGCCCGGCTCGCCGATGGACTGCGCCGCGATAATTCCTACCGATTCGCCTACCTGTACGGCTTCGCCCGTCGCCATGTTCGCGCCGTAGCACTTCGCGCAGATACCCACATGGGATCTGCAGGTCAGGACGGTACGGATTTTCACCTGTTCATACGGCTTTCCTTCCGGCGTTACGCCCTCGCTCATAATCCGCGCCGCGCGCCGCGGTGTGATCATGTGATTTGCCTTTACGATTACGTCGCCGTTTTTGTCGCAGATCGTCTCGCAGGAATATCGGCCCGTGATACGCTCCTGCAGGCTCTCGATCTCTTCTCTGCCGTCCATGAACGCTTTCACGTACATGCCCGGGATCTCGTCCTTGCAGCAATCCGTCTCGCGGATAATCAGCTCCTGCGACACGTCCACCAGACGTCTGGTCAGATAACCGGAGTCCGCCGTACGCAGCGCCGTGTCGGACAGACCTTTGCGCGCGCCGTGCGCGGACATAAAGTATTCCAGAACATCCAGCCCCTCACGGAAATTGGACTTGATCGGCAGTTCGATGGTATGTCCTGTGGTATCCGCCATCAATCCGCGCATACCCGCCAACTGTTTGATCTGCTTGTCGGAACCGCGGGCGCCGGAATCCGCCATCATATAGATATTATTATACTTATCCAGCCCCTGGAGCAGCGCTTGGGTCAGCGTGTCGTCTGTAATTTTCCAGGTTTCCACCACTTCTTTGTAGCGTTCTTCTTCTGTAATCAGGCCGCGCTTAAAGTTCTTGGTGATCTTGTCTACCGTATCCTGCGCCTGCTGGATCAGTTCCGCCTTCTGCGCCGGCACCGTCATATCGGAAATCGATACCGTCATCGCCGCCTGCGTGGAATACTTGTAGCCCATCGCTTTGATATTGTCCAGCGCTTCCGCCGTCTTTGTCGCCCCGTGCGTATTGATGATCTTTTCCAGAATCTGCTTCAGGCCCTTTTTCCCTACATGGAAATCCACCTCCAGCGCCAGCTCGTTTCCGGGGATGCTTCTGTCCACAAAGCCGAGATCCTGCGGAAGAATCTCGTTGAAAATAAATCTTCCCAGGGTGGACTCGATAACGTCGCTCTTAGACTCGCCGTCGATCTGCTTGGTCACCCGCACCTTGATTTTGCTCTGCAGCGTGATATAGCCGTTTTCATAGGCAAGAATCGCTTCGTTTACATTTTTAAACGCTTTGCCCTCGCCCTTTGCCCCTTCGCGCTCCTGCGTCAGATAATAAATACCGAGTACCATGTCCTGAGAAGGCACGGCAACCGGACCGCCGTCGGACGGCTTCAGCAGGTTGTTCGGGGAGAGCATCAGGAATCTGCACTCCGCCTGCGCTTCTACGGAAAGCGGCACATGGACCGCCATCTGGTCTCCGTCAAAGTCCGCGTTAAACGCCGTACATACCAGCGGATGCAGCTTAATCGCCTTGCCCTGCACCAGAATCGGCTCAAACGCCTGAATACCGAGCCTGTGCAGCGTGGGAGCGCGGTTTAACATAACCGGATGCTCTTTGATTACTTTTTCCAGAACGTCCCACACCTGCGGCTCCAGACGCTCTACCATTTTCTTCGCATTCTTAATGTTATGAGAAGTCCCGTTTGCCACCAGTTCCTTCATAACAAACGGCTTAAACAGTTCAATCGCCATTTCCTGCGGCAGCCCGCACTGATAAATCTTCAGCTCCGGCCCGACCACGATAACGGAACGCCCGGAATAATCCACACGTTTTCCAAGCAGGTTCTGACGGAAACGTCCCGATTTTCCTTTCAGCATATCGGAAAGCGATTTCAGGGGACGGTTGCCCGGACCCGTGACAGGACGGCCGCGCCGCCCGTTGTCGATCAGAGCGTCCACCGATTCCTGCAGCATTCTCTTTTCGTTTCTTACAATAATATCCGGCGCGCCCAGCTCCAGCAGCCGTTTCAGACGGTTGTTGCGGTTGATGATGCGCCTGTACTGGTCGTTTAAGTCGGAGGTCGCAAAGCGGCCGCCGTCCAGCTGTACCATCGGACGGATATCGGGCGGAATAACCGGGATTACGGTAAGGATCATCCACTCCGGACGGTTGCCCGATTCGCGGAACGCTTCCACCACTTCCAGCCGTTTAATGATACGCGCGCGCTTCTGGCCGGTGGATTCGCGCAGCGCCGCCTGCAGCTCCTGCGCCTCTTTCT
>CANQJX010000125.1 GCA_947624335.1 uncultured Marvinbryantia sp. | reverse complement strand
ACTGGCAAGAAAATCAAAAGCGGAGGGGCTTACGCAGGAGGAACGGATGGAGCAGGCGCGCCTTCGCCAGGAATATATCGCGGCGCTCCGCAAAAATTTAAGGGGACAGCTCGACCAGATCGATATCTGCGAAGCGGATGGAACCATTACGAATCTGGGTGAAAAATATGGAAAAAAAGTGGGAAACAGAGAAGCAGGAAATTAGAAAGACCGTATTTAAAAGACGGCGCGAAGCAAACGAGCAGACGCTGCGCGCAAACAGCCGGATTATCTGCAGGAAAGTGATACAGACCCCGGCGTTTCAAAACGCGTCGGTTCTCTATGTTTATATGGATTGCAAAGGAGAGGTGTCGGTACGGCCTCTCCTTGAACTTGCATGGAAGCTTGGCAAAAAGACGGCCGCGCCGAAGGTAACGGGAAAGGGTGAAATGAAATATTATTATATTTCTTCTTACCGCGATGTGTCGCCGGGCTACTGTGACATTCCGGAACCGGTGACCGGCGAGGAGGCGCGCGAGGAAGACGCGCTTTTGCTTGTGCCGGGCGTCGCATTTGACAGGCAGCTGCATCGGTGCGGTTACGGGCAGGGATTTTATGACCGCTATCTGGAAAAGCATCCCGCGCATCCGACAATTGCGCTTGCTTTTGAATTTCAGATGATGGAACGGGTGCCGTTTAGCGCGCACGACCGCCTGCCGCAGATGCTGATTACGGAAAAGGAGGTATATGTATGCCACAACGGCTGAAGGAGATCGGGGAAAAAGCAAAAGCGGCAGAACCGCAGCTTCGCACGCTGGGCGCCGCGCAAAAAGATAGGGCGCTTCTTAAAGCGGCGGATATGCTGGTATCGCATACGCAGGAGCTTTTAAAAGCAAACGCGGCAGATCTGGAACAGGCGTCTGCAAACGGAATGAAGCCTGCTTTGCTCGACCGGCTCCGTCTGAATCCGGAACGCATCGGCCAGATGGCGCAGGGGCTTTCCCAGATTGCGCAAATGGCGGATCCGATCGGGGAAGTGCTGCATATGGGAAAACGGCCGAACGGGCTGCTGATTGGGCAGCAAAGGGTTCCGCTGGGCGTGATCGGCATTATTTACGAGTCCCGCCCGAATGTGACGGCAGACGCATTCGGCCTGTGCTTTAAGGCGGGAAATGCCGTGATTTTAAAGGGCGGCAGCGACGCGATCCATTCCAATATCGCGATTGCAAAGGCGCTGCGCGCCGCGCTGGCAGAATGTGAAGTAACGCCGGATGCGATCCAATTGATCGAAGATACGGATCGCGCGGCGACAGAAGAACTGATGCGGATGAACGATTATGTGGATGTGCTGATCCCGCGCGGCGGCGCGGGGCTGATCCGCTCTGTGGTGGAAAACAGCAAAATTCCGGTCATTGAGACGGGAACCGGGAACTGCCATATTTATGTGGACGAATACGCGGATATTTCTATGGCCGTGGATATCATTTTTAACGCAAAGACACAGCGCATCGGAGTCTGCAATGCGTGCGAGTCCCTTGTTGTACACGAAAAGATCAAAGACGCGCTGCTGCCGGTTCTGCAAAAGAAGCTGTCGGAAAAACAGGTGGAACTGCGCGGGGACGCTGCGGTCTGCGGCGTCATTGCCGGCGTAAAACCGGCGACGGAAGAAGACTGGGGCACAGAGTATCTGGACTATATTCTCTCGATCAAAACGGTCTCTTCGCTGGAGGAAGCCATCGCACATATTAACCGCTATAATACCGGACATTCGGAGGCAATTATCACACAGAATTATGAGCACGCGCAGCGTTTTCTGAATGAGATCGACGCGGCGGCGGTTTATGTCAACGCCTCGACCCGCTTTACCGACGGATATGAATTTGGTTTCGGCGCGGAAATCGGCATCAGCACGCAAAAGTTGCACGCCAGAGGCCCGATGGGGCTGCGCGCCCTGACTTCCACAAAGTATATCATCTATGGAAACGGCCAGATACGACCGTAAAAGCATGAGGAAAGGCTGAAAAAATATGGATTGGGACACAGATTTTGACCGGATTGACCTGCAGGCGCCTCCGCCTGAGAGCGAACCGCAGAGACAGTATTATTATATTACAAAATGCCGCCGGTATGCAGAGGAAAAGAGCAGGGAACTCGGACGGCCCTTACGCTTCTGTACGACAACATTCGGCTGTCAGATGAATGCCCGCGACAGCGAAAAACTGACGGGGATCTTAAAACAGATCGGATATGTTCCCGCCGGGGAAGAGGACGCCGATTTCGTGATCTACAATACCTGCACGGTGCGGGAAAACGCCAATCTGAAGGTGTATGGCAGATTGGGCGCTTTAAATAACCGGAAGAAGAAAAATCCGCATATGCTGATTGCCCTGTGCGGCTGCATGATGCAGGAGCCGCAGGTGGTGGAAAAGATTCGGACAAGCTACCGCTTTGTCGATCTGATTTTTGGGACGCACAATATTTATAAATTTGCGGAACTGCTTGCCAAACGGCTTTCGCAGGATACGATGGTAATTGACATCTGGGAGAAAACGGATCAGATCGTGGAAAATCTGCCGGTGGAACGCAAATATGCGTTTAAATCCGGCGTGAACATTATGTTTGGCTGCGACAATTTCTGCAGCTATTGCATTGTTCCCTATGTGCGGGGCAGAGAGCGCAGCCGGGAGCCGGAGGAGATCATCCGCGAGATCGAGCGGCTGGTGGCGGACGGCGTGGTAGAAGTAATGCTGCTTGGGCAGAACGTCAATTCCTACGGAAAAAATCTTGCACATCCGATCAGCTTTGCAAAACTTCTGCAGAGAATTGAAAAGATAGACGGTCTTTTACGCATCCGGTTTATGACGTCCCACCCGAAGGATCTTTCGGACGAACTGATTGAGGTAATGGCAAATTCGGATAAAATCTGCCGTCATCTGCATCTGCCGCTGCAGTCCGGGAGCAGCCGCATCTTAAAAGCGATGAACCGGCGTTACAGCAAAGAACAGTATCTTGCGCTGGTGGAGAGGCTGCGCGCGAAAATTCCCGATATTTCCCTGACGACGGATATTATTGTGGGATTTCCCGGCGAGACGGAGGAAGATTTTGAAGAAACGCTGGATGTGGTGAAGAAAGCGCACTATGACAGCGCGTTTACCTTTATCTATTCCAAACGGACGGGAACGCCGGCCGCGCGGATGGAAAACCAGATTTTGCCGGAGGTGGTAAAAGAACGGTTTGACCGCCTGCTGGAGCTGGTGCAGCATACTTCCGCCCAAACGGCGGGCCGCCTGGAAGGCCAGACGCTTCCGGTACTTGTAGAGGAAGTGAACCGGCAGGATCCAAAACTGCTTACCGGCAGGCTGTCCAACAATCTGCTGGTGCATTTTCCGGGGGACGCCTCCCTGATCGGAACGATCGTTCCGGTCTGTTTAAGCGAGAGCAAAGGATTTTATTATCTGGGCGAGAAACGAGAATGAAGCGAGGAACGAATGTGGAACAAGTAACGCCGATGATGCAGCAATATCTGGATACAAAAAAGAACTATCAGGACTGCATCCTCTTTTACCGTCTGGGCGATTTCTATGAAATGTTTTATGAGGACGCGCTGACGGCGTCCAAAGAACTGGAGATTACGCTGACGGGAAAAAGCTGCGGGCAGGAGGAACGCGCGCCGATGTGCGGCGTGCCCTATCACGCGGTGGATAATTATTTGAATAAGCTGGTATCCAGAGGATATAAGGTTGCGATCTGCGAACAGGTGGAGGATCCCAAACAGACCAAGGGGATCGTAAAGCGGGAAGTGGTGCGGATCGTAACGCCGGGCACGAATTTAAATACGATGGCGCTGGACGAAACGCGCAACAATTATCTGATGTGTATTGTCTGCATGTCGGACCGCTACGGCGTGTCGGTCGCCGATATTTCTACGGGCGCATATCTGGTGACGGAACTGGACTCCGTACGGAAATTAACGGATGAGATCAGCAAATTTTCTCCGAGCGAAATCATCTGCAGCCAGGCGCTTTTGATGAGCGGCATCGACATCGAGGAACTAAAGGCGCGTCTGCATATTACGGTTTATGCGCTGGAAGACTGGTATTTTGACGACGATTTGTGCCGCCGCGCCCTGACGGAACATTTTCATGCCGCCAATATGGAAGGACTGGGGCTTGCGGATCTGAACTGCGGGGTCATTGCCGCCGGCGCGCTGCTGCAATATCTGATCGAGACGCAAAAGACATCCATTTCCAATCTGACAAAACTGACTCCGTATACGAGCGGGAAATATATGATACTCGACAGTTCTACCAGAAGGAACCTGGAGCTGTGCGAAACCCTGCGTGAAAAGCAGCGCAGGGGTTCTCTTCTGTGGGTGCTTGACAAAACGAAAACGGCGATGGGGGCGCGTATGCTGCGCAGCGTTCTGGAACAGCCGCTGATTGACCTGGAAGAGATCGAACGAAGGCAGGAGGCTGTGGCGGAACTGGGACAGAATGCGATTGCGCGGGAGGAAATCCGCGAGTACCTGAATCCGGTGTACGATCTGGAACGCCTGATCAGTAAGATCAGTTACCAGACCGCGAATCCCAGGGACCTGATCGCTTTTCAAAGTTCGCTTTCCATGCTGCCGCATATCAAATACATTATGGGAGACTTCAAGTGCGGGCTGCTGGAGCAGATCCGCGGCGATATCGACGAACTCTGCGACCTGCGCGACCTGATTGAACGCGCAATTATGGAAGAACCGCCGATTTCTGTACGCGACGGCAATATTATCCGCGAGGGCTTTCACGAAGAAGTGGATAAATTAAGGAACGCCAAGACGCAGGGAAAGACGTGGATTGCCGAACTGGAGGCAAAGGAGCGTGAAAAAACCGGTATTAAAGGCATGAAGATTAAATATAACCGGGTGTTTGGATATTATCTGGAAGTAACCAATTCTTATAAAGATATGGTGCCCGATTATTATACGCGCAAACAGACGCTTGCCAATGCCGAGCGCTATATCACGCCTGAACTGAAGGAACTGGAGGATATCATACTGGGGGCGGAAGACCGTCTGATTTCCCTGGAATACGAATTGTTCTGCGAGGTGCGCGACCGGATTGCGGGGGAAATCCTGCGCATACAAAAGACCGCCAGGGCAATTGCCGGAATTGACGTATTCGCGTCGCTGTCTTTCGTCGCGGAGCAGAATCATTATGTCTGCCCGAAAATGAATACCAGGGGACTGATTCAGATTCACGACGGCCGTCATCCGGTCGTGGAAAAGATGATCACGAACGATCTTTTTATCGCGAACGACACGCTGCTGGACAATCATAAAAACCGCGTCTCCATTATTACCGGTCCCAATATGGCCGGGAAATCTACTTATATGCGCCAGACCGCCCTGATTGTGCTGATGGCGCAGATCGGTTCGTTTGTACCGGCGTCCGACGCAAAAATCGGGATTGTGGACCGTATTTTTACCCGCGTGGGCGCGTCCGATGATCTTGCGTCCGGGCAGAGTACGTTTATGGTGGAAATGAGCGAAGTGGCAAATATCCTGCGCAATGCGACAAAAGACAGCCTTTTGATTCTGGACGAGATCGGGCGCGGGACCAGCACATTCGACGGGCTCAGCATT
>CANQJX010000124.1 GCA_947624335.1 uncultured Marvinbryantia sp. | reverse complement strand
CTGTATGGCCGCATCCGGACGCGGCGTGATCTTATCGATCATGGTCCACGGGAAAGAGACTTTTTCTGCCGAAGAAAGATATGTCATAAAACCGCGGTCTGCTTTGCCCGATTTTTCCCATTCCCCGGCGAAGGAAAGAATTGCCGCGCGCAGTTTGTCTCCGTTGTGCGAGCAGTTATCCATGCTTACCATGGCGATCGGGCTGGCGCCGGCAAGATAGCGCGCGTAGAGCAGCGAGGCGACTTTTCCCATGTAGCTTTTGGGATGCTCCGGCCCGGAGGCAAAATCCGCCGCCGCGTCGGGAAGAACGGCGCCTTTGCCGTCTGTCAGGCGGTATCCTTTTTCGGTAATGGTGAAGGAAGCGATCTGCAGGGAATCCGCCCGGAAAATTTCTTTTAAGCGCTCGTACGAAACGAGGTTTTCGGAATCCAGCACGCAGGATTCCGCCACGCTGCCGACAACGGTTTTTTCTATGCCGCCGTTTGCTTTTAAAGTGACCAGAATCGAAAGGTCGTCGTGCGGGCGGTTCAGCCGTTCTATAATCTCATAATCAAAGCCCTCCGCTACGATCAGCCCCCGTTCAAGGATTCCAGCGTTAAGCAGGTTTTGAACTACATTCGCCTGAAACGCGCGGAAAATATTGCCCGCGCCGAAATGAATCCAAAAGGGCGCGTCTTTTGTCGCGCGCCGCATTTTTTCGCGGTCGAACAACGGCAGGGCATATCCTTTTTTCTTCCATTCTTCTGTATTTTTTAAACCTTCGTCCTGTAATCTCATTTTTCCATGGCTCCTTTTGTGATTGCTTCCCAGAGACCGTTCAGATAAGCGGCGCCGAGCGCGCGGTCATAGAGGCCGTATCCGGGCATTGCCGTCTCGTTCCAGATCATACGACCGTGGTCGGGCCGGATGGGGCCGTCAAATCCGATATCGTAGAGGGCTTTCATAATTTCGTACATATCAAAACTTCCGTCAGAAGACAGGTGCGCCGCCTCCTCAAAATTTGTCGGGCTGATAAATTTCAGGTTGCGCACATGGGCGAAATGGATTCTGCCTTTTAAGGAACGGATCATGTCCGGCAGATCGTTGTCCGGATTCGTCCCGTAGGAACCGGAGCAGAACGTCACGCCGTTGTGCGGATTGTCCACCATTTTCATCATGCGCAGAATATTTTCTTTGCGGACGATAATGCGCGGAAGGCCGAAAACGCTCCATGCGGGATCGTCGGGATGGATCGCCATGTGGATGTTGTAGCGGTCGCATACCGGCATGATTTTTTCCAGAAAATATTTGAGATTTTCAAAGAGTTTCTCATCGTCCACATCTTTGTAAAGAGCGAACAGTTCTTTGATCCGCGCCATGCGCTCCGGTTCCCAGCCCGGCATTATGGCGCCGTTGGTGTCGCTGGCAATGGACGCGAACATTTTTTCCGGATCCAGAGCGTCTACCGCCTCCTGCGTATAAGCAAGCACGGTGGAGCCGTCGGGGCGGATTCTTGCCAGTTCGGTTCTGGTCCAGTCAAATACCGGCATAAAATTATAACATACCAGATGGATATTCTCCTGGCCCAGATGCTCCAGCGTTTCTATATAATTTGCGATATATTGTTCGCGTTCGGGCGCTCCGCTTTTGATCGCATCGTGGACATTTACGCTTTCGATCCCCGCGATATGCAGCCCGGAAGCCTCGACTTCCTCTTTCAGCGCGCGGATGCGCGCGCGGCTCCATACTTCTCCCGGAGCGGCGTCGTATAAGGTGGTGATTACCCCGGTCACGCCCGGAATCTGGCGGATCTGCTTTAATGTAACTGTGTCAAACTTGCTCCCGTACCATCTGAGTGTCATTTCCATTGACGGATCCCTCCCTGAAAAGATTTGATCGGATGATTCTATTATACAGGGACGGGGGAAGAAATACCATTGGGGCGGTTGCTGTTTACATTGCGAAAACTGCGCTTATGCGTTATACTTGCCCCAAAGGCGCGGAGGACGAAGAATATGAAAAAGCAATTACAGACGGCGTTTTGCCCCAGGCAGTATATGCTGTCGCGGGATTTTGAACTGTACTATTACAGCGATACGGAATTTACCGGGGTAGACGTTCATACGCATGATTATTATGAGTTTTATTTTTTTCTGGAAGGCGACGTCTGCATGAAAATCCAGGACAGGACGCATACGCTTTCTTTCGGCGATCTGGTACTGATCCCGCCGGGCGTTCCCCATCAGGCGCTGATCCGCTGCCGAACCGTCCCGTACCGGCGCTTTGTGTTTTGGATCAGCACGGAATTTTACCGCAAACTGCTGGCGTTATCGCCCGACTACGGATATCTGATACAGTCCGTCTCTGAGGAGAAAGAATATGTTTTCCGCCATGACCGCGTTGCTTTTAATGAGATACAGGCGAAGCTGCTGCGGATTCTCGAAGAACTGCACGCGGACCATTTTGCCCGCGACACCCAGATCGGCCTGTGCGTCAACGACCTGATTTTGCATTTGAACCGCGCCGCTTACCAAAAAAATCATCCGCAGTCAAAGAAGGGGGAACAGGCCCTGCATCGGAATGTGCTTGCTTATATTGAAGATCATCTAAAGGACGATCTTTCGCTGGAACAGTTGTCCCGGATTTTCTTTGTCAGCAAATACCACATTGCGCATGTGTTTAAAGCAAACCTGGGCATATCCACGCATCAGTATATTATCAAAAAAAGGCTGGCGCTCTGCCGCGCTGCGATGCTTGGCGGCGCCGGAAGCACGGAAGTGTATCGGGAGTTTGGATTTCAGGACTACTCCAGTTTTTACCGGGCGTTTAAAAAGGAATACGGGACGGCGCCGCGCGCTGCGGCAAGGGCGGGAGAGAACAGGCGGATCCAACAGAAAGCGGGGAAAGAACATGACGAACTTTATTGAAGTAGACGATTTGGACAGACGGGAGGTACAAATTTACGCGGAAACATCGGAGAGACAGCTTTTGCGCTATCTGGAGCCCGAACCGGGAATCTTTATTGCGGAAAGTCCGAAAGTGATCCGCCGGGCGCTCGATGCCGGCTATCGGCCGATTTCTGTGCTGGCGGAAAAAGGGGCGGCGCAAAAAGAAAACGAGGTCGTCGCGCTTTGCGGGAATGTTCCCGTTTATACGGCAAACGCGGACGTCCTGTGGCGGATCACAGGCTATCATCTGACGCAGGGAATCCTTTGCGCTATGCAGAGGAAAAAGCTGCCGAAGGCGGAAGAAATCTGCGGACATGCGCGGCGGATCGCCGTGCTGGAGGAGATTGTCAATCCCACCAATATCGGAGCGATCTTTCGCTGCGCTGCGGCGCTTAACATGGACGCCGTGCTTTTAACGGGCGGCTGCAGCGATCCGCTTTACCGGCGTGCGATCCGCGTGAGCATGGGAACCGTTTTTCAGATTCCGTGGACGTATCTGCAGCATACGGAAGACGGATATGTGCGGGAATTGCAACAGATGGGATTTTCCACAGCGGCGCTGGCGCTGCGGGACGACTGCATAAGCGTGGAGGATCCCCGTCTTGCCGGCCGGGAAAAACTGGCGGTTCTTTTGGGAACCGAAGGAGAGGGCTTAAGGGACGAGACGATTCGGGCATGCGATTATACAGTAAAAATCCCCATGGCAAACGGGGTGGATTCCCTGAATGTCGCCGCGGCAAGTGCGATTGCCTTTTGGCAGCTGCGCAGATAAAAGAACAATTGTTTTTGACAAAGTGCATAAAAAATGCAAAAAAACATGGATTACATATCTGTGGAAAATTGTTGTTTATTGACAAAAACAAGGTGATTTAATATAATAAATATAATTCTGCGCAGAGGTCAACTTCTATGGAAATGATAGGTCTGGATGTTTTAAAATTGTTTTTCGCGATCTGTGTCGTTGCGATTCATACCTATTTGGCGGAGGCATTACCGGAACCGGCGCCTTTCTGGATCACGCAGTCCCTTTTGCGGTTGGCGGTTCCGTTCTTTTTTACAGCGTCCGGGTTTCTCTTGGGGAAAAAACTGCATGAGCAGGATCAGAGGCCGTCAGAGGTGATCGGCTGCTACATAAAAAAATGGCTGCCGCTGATGCTGTTTGTCGAGCTGATCAACGGACTGCCGGAACTGCTGGTTGCCTATTTTCAGAAAGGAACCGAGCCGCTGGAATTGCTGGCCTCGTTTGCGCATCATTTGTTGTGCTATCCGTACGGAGCCATGTGGTTTGTTCAGGCATGCAGTATCGGAGCGATCCTTTTGTATCCGTTTTTGAAAAAAAAGAAATGGAATCTGGCTTTGTGTGTGGGAGCGCTGCTTTACGGCTGGGCGCTTTTATGTAATAATTACTACTTCCTGGCGCATACTTTTCAATTGGATCAATATGTGCAATTTTATATGCGCGCTTTCCTGTCGGGCAGAAACGGCGTGTTCGTCGGCTTTTTCTATCTGGCGTTAGGAATAAAGACGTATGAGTGGCATCTGAAAAACAAAAGGATCGGCATACTAAGAGGGGGACTGGCTGGTTTTGCAGTTCTCTATTTATTTGAAATATTTTTGCTTCGGGAGCGTGATTTTCTGGATGACAGGGCGCTCTATCTGACCCATGCGGCGCTTGCCCCGCTTATGGTTTTGTGCGCCGCGCGGATGCGGCCGTTTATTTCGCAACGCCGCGCCGTATGGATGCGAAAGGCAAGTATCTGGATTTATTTTTCGCATAGATTTATTTTACGGATGGAGTGGATTCTATGCTCTTTTGTAATCGGAAAAGAACTGGGCGAAACGGCGGATTTTGCGCTGGTAATTTTCATAAGCATGGTAAGTTTTGTTCTTGTGCAAAGAAAAAGAGACGCGTGTTCGGCATCGTATTTTTGACGGCGGCGGTGTCTGCGTGCTTTGCCGCAACCGCGGAAGATAAGCGGATGTGGCAGTTTTGCGCCTATGGGCCGGACACGGATGCTGCGAAGGTTTCCCTGCAGGGCAGTTACGGAGAAGGCGTTTTGCATATAAAAGATACGGGCAGCGGCAAACTGACGCCTTACGGTGCGGACGGGCTGGTGTTCTATGATACGGCGCTGGACGCGCAGACGGATAATTTTGTGCTGTCCGCCACGGTTGAGATTAATTCCTGGACCATGACAAACGGAGAGGACGACGGATTTGGGCTGATGGTGTGCGATGCGCAGGGCAGGCACGGACAGGATGCGGAATTTTGGAACAATTCCTATATGGCGGCGGTCACAAAGGTGGAATATGAATGGAATCCCGCGACGAAAAGCGTATCCAATGTGGGCGACCATATCATTATGCGGCAGGGAATTGCCGCCTTGGAAAAGACAGG
Source organism: uncultured Marvinbryantia sp. (assembly GCA_947624335.1). Lineage (GTDB taxonomy): Bacteria > Bacillota > Clostridia > Lachnospirales > Lachnospiraceae > Marvinbryantia. Next base: position 402 of record CANQJX010000124.1, on the reverse strand, counting down.
CCAGACTGCCGCGCATCCGAAGAACGAAAGGAGAGCCGCGGCGAAACAGCATGCCGCAAGTTATACGCTGGAAAGTTCGCAGGGAGAAAAAGGGGCGGGAACCTACAATATTATAGGAAATTTCACGCCGATCATTAAGGAGGACGGAAAAAAATACGCGCCTGTGGGGAGCGCGCCTGAAGAGGAACTGCTTACTTCGATCAGGCTGGAGCTTTGCAGGGATAATACGGGTTACCGGATCCGTTATATCGAAAACAACGGCGCTGTCCATGAAAAATTATTTTATGACCCGCACAGAAACGCTCTGGCGGCAATTGACGGCAGGCGGATTTATGCCGGCTTTTTTGTTACAGGCAAGGCGGACGTTACATTCCGGGATATGAAGCTGGTTGTTACGGATGC
>CANQJX010000123.1 GCA_947624335.1 uncultured Marvinbryantia sp. | reverse complement strand
ACGGCATCGCGCAGACGCAGCACAGCAGATTTTGCGCAAGCGGGCTGGCGCAGATGACGGACGGCATATTTATCTCGGAAGAAATCGGATATCCCAAACCGCAAAAGGAATATTTTGATTATGTGTCCGCGCATATCCCTGACTTTGAAAAAAGCCGGGCTTTGATTGTCGGAGATTCTCTTACGGCGGACATGCAAGGCGGCCTCTTGGCGGGAATCGATACATGCTGGTTCAATCCCAAAAAGAAGAAAAAGCCCGCCAATCTGCCGGTTACTTATGAAATACACCGCCTGCCGGAGCTTTTAAAAATTGCCCGCTCCCATTAAAAACCGAAAATTTGTTCGAAAAAAGTATTGACAAACATCTGTTCGAATATTATAATGTAACCATCGAACGTAGGTTCGCTTTATAATCAAAGAAAGATGAGGGGAAATACTTATGAGCAGAGCAGGGAAAAGCAGGATGAAAAGACGACGCCGCCAAATTCAGAGAAACAGGAGAGTAGCTATATTCTTTACGCTTGTATTAACGGTTCTGACCGGCTCTGTTTTATCCAATCGTTCGCAGGCGCAGGCGCAAAGACAGCCATTGTATAAATACTATACAGACGTACGCGTTCACCGCGGAGATACCCTGTGGAGCATCGCGCGCGAATATATGACGGATGGATACGCAAGTACGGCGGAATATATCAAAGAAATAAAAGAGATCAACCAGCTTGGGGCGGAACTGCAATATGGTCAGCTCCTGTTGATCCCATATTACTCGGACGAGCGGAAGTAACCTTCCTTTATTGACTTTTTGCACCATTTCCTTTATGATAAAAACAGATAAATTACATTTATCTGTTTTTATTGTATCTCGAACTTAGAATCCAGCAATAGAGGAGTTGAGTTATGGGAGCAAAGAAGCATTTCCGCTTTTGTTTTGTTACACTTTTCTTTTTTCTGTCCGTTGTCTGCTGTGCGTTGGGAGCAAACGCCGCTTCGACAGTCACTGCGTCCGTAAAAGGGCAGTTTCATTATCAGAAGGCATACGAAGTAGCGGAATATACAAACCAGATACGGGAAAAGGCGGGGAAGGATGCCCTGACCATAGACAACGATCTGATGTCCGCCGCAATGCAAAGAGCCGCGGAGATCCCTTTCATTTTCGACCATACTCGTCCCGATCAATCCATGTTCTTTACCATATCGGACAAGGCTTGGGGCGAAAACATTGCGGCAGGGCAGAGCAGTGCGGCGGACGCCGGCAGAGCATGGTATGATTCCAAAGAGCATTACCGCAATATCATTGACGATGACTACCAGACGCTTGGGGTCGGATGTTTTCAGCTGAAAGATACCCTTTATTGGGTACAGATTTTTGGAAAGTCTGACGCAAAAAACACCGCAAAGCCGACGGGCGCAAGCCTGACCCGCAGCACAGATATTGCCTTTAACAGCGGATATTTTGAAAAATTCGCCTTTTTGACCACGAATAATAAGAAGACCGGCGGCAGCGCCACATTAAGAAAAGGAAGCCGGGATAAACTACAGCTTTCCTTTCAGAGTACGTTAAGCGACCGGGAATCCTTTACTTCGGACGGCAGCTTTCCAACGCTGCTTTGGAAACACTTTACGCTGAAAAGCAGCAATCCCGCCGTCCTTACCGTTGACAGCGCCGGGAATTTGAACGCGCGTAAAAAGGGGACTGCGACGGTCGCTGCATATTACAATGCCGATCCGAACGTCCGCTTTTCCTGTAAATTTACAGTAAAAGATGCGGATGAGCGCAGCGTTGTTTTAAACGCAAACGGCGGTTCTATGCAAAAAGACAGGCTTTTACGGACAAAAAAGATTTCCGTCCTGTATAAAAAGAACTATGGCGCGATGCCTGCGCCTTATCGGAAAAATTATCTGTTTAAGGGCTGGTACACCGCCAAATCAGGCGGAAGCAAAGTTCGCAGCAGTACCGTTGTAAAAATTGCGTCCGGAAAAAAGCAGACTCTATATGCGCGCTGGCGAAAATGCAGGGTAAGAACCGCGGTAATCAGCGGCGTTTCCTCCCCATCCAAAGCACAGCTTACCGCCGTGTGGCAAAAGCATACTTATGCAAAGGGATACGAGGTAGCTGTCGCAAGCCGTAAAGAATTTGGAACATATACGGAAAAGAAAATTCTGCTTGACAGCAACCGGAAAACATCTTATACATTCCGCAATTTGCTTTTCCCCGGAAAAAGATATTATGTGCGCGTCCGCGCTTACAAAATAGATTCTGCCGGCAAACGGATCTTTGGCAAATGCAGAACCGTACGTTCCGTAATTGTGAAAGAATAAATGATATATCCGCCTTTTCAGAGCGCAGAGAAGTGTTTGGTGGGCTATCCATCTATACGACAAACCATAGTTTTTCAAATAGATCGCTCAATCCGGAGGTGTTTTATATGGACAGGGAACATTTGACATACCATGAGCAGGTAAATGTGGATAATACTTTGCGTCTGCGGGAAATTTTAAAGACGATGCCCGGTTTTGCAAAAGATTATTTTCGCGCCATCGAACCGACCACGTCTACACGCACCAGAATTTCCTACGCATATGACATCCGCGTTTTCTTTCAGTTTTTGCTGGATGAAAACCCGGCTTTTCGTAATAAAACAATGGATGATATTACCATTGATGTGCTGGATCAGATAAAACCGGTTGATATTGAGGAATATCTGGAGTATCTGAAGGTATATCAGTCTGAGGACGGAATCAAGACAAACGGCGAACGCGCTATGAAGCGCAAAATGGTTGCCCTGCGGGGTTTTTACGCATATTATTTTAAACGCGAAAGAATCCGGACAAATCCTACCGTCCTGGTAGATATGCCCAAAACCCATGATAAGGCGATCATCCGTCTGGACGCCGATGAAACCGCGTCTTTGCTTGATTTTATTGAGCACGCCGGCGATTCTTTGTCCGGTCAGAAAAAGGTATACTGGGAAAAGACCAAAGTTCGCGATCTTGCGCTGGTTACTCTGCTTTTAGGCACCGGTATCCGCGTGTCCGAATGCGTTGGCCTGGATATAGGCGATGTGGATTTTAAAAATAACGGCATCAAGGTTGTGCGAAAAGGCGGCAACGAAATGGTGGTCTATTTTGGCCCGGAAGTAGAAAAAGCGCTGATCGATTATATAGAGGAACGCAAGGGAATAACCGCGCTGAACGGTCACGAAAACGCGCTTTTCCTTTCCACGCAGCGCAAACGGATCGGTGTGCAGGCGGTGGAAAATCTGGTAAAAAAATATGCCAGACAAATTACAACCACAAAAAAAATTACGCCCCATAAGCTTCGCAGCACCTATGGTACCAGTCTTTATCAGGAAACAAACGACATTTATCTGGTTGCGGATGTGCTCGGCCATAAGGATGTAAATACAACCAAAAAGCATTATGCGGCAATGGACGATCAGCGGCGCCGGATGGCCGCTACTGCTGTCCATCTGCGCGAAGATTGATCTCTCGAAAGCAAAAAGTTTACATAATTTAATTATGTAAACTTTTTATAAATGTAATCGTTTAAAATTCGGATGGTTCATTTTCGAGCAAAATGGTAAACGGTCCGTCGTTTACCAGCGACACTTCCATATGCGCGCCAAAAATACCGGTTTCCACTGTTTCAATCTGTTTTTTGCACTCGCGGATAATATACCGGTACAGTTCTTCCGCCGCCTGCGGCTCTAACGCTTCGGTAAAACTGGGCCGGTTCCCTTTTTTACAATTTGCATATAACGTAAATTGTGAAACAAGCAGCAGGCTTCCGCCCACGTCCTTCAAAGAAAGATTGGTTTTTCCGTTTTCATCTGCAAAAATGCGAAGGCCGATCATTTTTTTAATCAACGCGTCTGCCGTTTTTGGAGTGTCTTCTTTTCCCGCTCCAATTAAAATCAGATATCCCTGCTTAATGGCGCCGACCACCTGATGATCGACGCTGACAGAAGCCTCTTTTACACGCTGGATTACAAATTTCATATCCCTTATGCGTCCTTTTTCACGGATTCTTTCATCTGTACAAATCGTGCGATCATTTCTACGGTCCCGTCGATTCCCAGTATGCCGCTGTTGATGCACAGATCATAGCTGGAAATATCGCCCCAGCGTTTGTTCGTGTAATAATTATAATAACTTGCGCGCTGTTTGTCCGTCTTGTTGATCGCATCCTTCGCCTTTGCATCCGTCAAATTATATTTATCGGCAATTCTGCGAATCCGTTTGGGAAGATCTGAATAAATAAATACAGACACCCGGTTCGGGTACTCCTCCAGCGCATAATCCGCGCAGCGTCCTACCATAATGCAGGGACCCTCGTCGGCGATTTTTTTGATCGCGTTAAACTGCGCCAGAAATACCTTATGGTTGATCGGCATTCCGGAAAGCGCGGCCGAGGCATAACCCATGGAATAAGTGTCCATTACCAGAGAATACAAAAAACTGTTTGTCGGTTTCTCGTCATGGTTTTCAAATAATTCCTGGCAGATGCCGCTGTCCTTTGCCGCTCTGTCAAGCAGTTCGTCGTCAAAGCATTTGATCCCAAGCGCTGCCGCCAGCTTTTCCCCTACTTCTCTTCCGCCGCTCCCATACTGTCTGCCTATTGTAATCACTGATTTACATGCCATAACAATTCTCCTTTCTCCAAAGGTCCATCCACGTTGTTTGGATATATCATACAACAAAATGGCAAAAAAGTATAGAACTTTTGTGAAGTTTTAAGAGAAATTCTCGGATAATTTCCCGATCAGATCAGTAAAATACGGCGGAAGCGGCGCGCAAAACTCCATATATTGTTCCGTGCGCGGGTGTACAAACCCCAATACCATCGCGTGCAGCGTCTGTCCCTGCAGGCCGCAGACGGGGCATTTGGCCGGACCATATACCGCGTCACCCAGAATCGGGTGATGAATACTGCTCATGTGTACCCGGATCTGATGCGTTCGCCCGGTTTCCAACTGACATTCAATGTAAGTAAATTTCTCAAAGCGCTGCAGAACATGATAATGCGTAACCGCAGGCTTGGCGTTTCTTACATTGACCGCCATCTTTTTACGATCCGACGGATGCCGCCCGATCGGGGCGTCCACCGTGCCGTCGTCATTTTTTAAATTTCCGTGAACGATCGCGCGATATTTGCGGGTAATGGAGTGTTCTTTTAACTGTGCCGCAATGTGGCGGTGTGAAAAATCATTTTTACAGACCAGCAAGGAACCGCTGGTATCGCGGTCGATCCGATGGACGATGCCCGGTCGCAGGACCCCGTTAATGCCGGAAAGGTTTCCTTTGCAGTGATACATCAGCGCGTTTACCAGCGTGCCGCTGTAATGCCCGGCGCCGGGATGTACCACCATTCCTTTGGGCTTGTCTACCACCAGAAGATCTTCGTCTTCATAAAGTATGGCAAGCGGAATCGCTTCCGCCTCGATATTCGGTTCTATCTGTTCCGGAAGCGAAATCTGCAGACATTCCCCGCCGTTTAGCAGATAATTGGGTTTCACCGCCGCGCCGTCCGCCAATATTCGCTTCTCTTTCAATAATTTCTGCACAAAAGAACGGGACTGCGCCAGATGCTTTGCCAGATACTGGTCGATCCGCACGGGAGCGTCCTCCAGAACTACTGTGATCGTTTCATCCATGAAAAATCCTCATTTCGATAAAAAATCAATATTCCTGCCAGCGAAATGCAGACATAGCAGTCCGCCACATTAAATACTGGAAAAGAAATCAGAGAAAAATAAAAGAAATCTATCACAAATCCGTAT
>CANQJX010000122.1 GCA_947624335.1 uncultured Marvinbryantia sp. | reverse complement strand
CCGGAAATGTCCCCAGTTCTTTGGCAAGCTCCGCAGAGGTGCTGATCGCGGCGTCCGCCATCGCAAAACCGATCTTATCGCACACAACGACCGCTTCGGGTTCTCCATAGGTAATTCCCAGCTTTAACAGCGCATCGGCAAGTCCCATGATCCCCAGCCCGATCTGACGCCATTTTGTAACGCTGTCGCGCTGTTCCGCAAGCGGATGCAGGGGAAGTCCCTCCTCCAGCACTTCGTTCAGCGCTTTTACAGCGGCGCGCACACATTTGCGGAAACCGTCAAAATCAAACGACGCGGTATCCGTAAACGGGTTCTGGACAAATTCCGATAAATTGATGCTCCCCAGAAGGCAGCTTCCGCCTGCCGGAAGCGGTTCTTCCGCGCAGGGATTAACGCCGGCATAAGAAAATTCTTTGGTATTGCTGAGCAGATTCCAGCTTGAGATGCGATCCCAGAAAAGCGCGCCCGGCTCCGCATAATCCCAGTTGGTCATGGCAATCTTGTGGAACAGTTCCCTGGCGTTTACCGTCTTTTCAATTACCTCGCCCGTCGTTTTTCTGGTATAGCTTAACGTATAATCCCGGTTTTCTTTTACCGCGTCCATAAAGTCCTCGCGGATACGCACGGAGATATTGGCCTTTGTCACCTTTTCCAGATCCGTCTTAAGCTCAATAAATTCTTCCACATCCGGATGGGCGCAGTCAATGGAGATCATCAAAGCGCCGCGTCTGCCGTTCTGCCCGATCAGGGCGGTGACCAGAGAATAAAGTTCCATAAAGGAAACGGATCCGCTTGTCTCCTTCGCCGCATTATTGATCCGCGCTCCGCGGGGGCTTAAACGCGATATGTCAATTCCGCATCCGCCGCCGTAGCTATAAGTGCGCGCCAGTTTTTTCGCACATTCAAAAATATCCTCAATCTCGTCGTCCGGCGGCGTAATCACATAGCAATTGGAATACGTCACCTTCCGGTCATCTTTTTGATGCAGCCCGCGGTTTGAAAGAATCCTTCCGCCAAAGAGAAACTTTTTTTCTTTGATATAGCCGGCGATTTCCTCGTTTCCTCCGCTGACACGGGAAACCCATCCCTCAAAATCTTCTCCGTCGCAGCGGTATTTTTTCTCCCAGATATCAATTCCCAGTTGATTTTTCTCCCCCAGCCATTCCTGTATCTCCATCACATTTTCTCCTTTATTGTGTTACCATATTTAGTGGACAAGTTTTATGATAGCACAATATATAGAGCAATGCAAGGGGTGAATTTTAATAATTCACCCCCTGCGCAATTATTTCTATAAGAAAGGACATTTCCAGATTTCTCTGAAAATGTCCTGCACAAATCCGATATTTCCCGCAATTGCATTGACCGCAGATCATCTCTTCGTTAACGCTTGCTGAACTGCGGAGCGCGACGGGCTGCCTTGAGACCGTATTTCTTACGTTCTTTCATACGCGGATCTCTGGTGAGATATCCTGCTTTTTTCAAGGTCGGCCTGTAATCATTGTCCGCCTGAAGCAGCGCCCTTGCAATACCGTGGCGGATCGCACCCGCCTGCCCGCTTGTACCGCCGCCGCGTACATTTACCAGAACGTCAAATTTGTCTGCCGTTTCCGTAGCTACCAGCGGCTGGCGAACAATTACCTTCAATGTCTCCAGTCCAAGATACTCGTCAATGTCTCTCTTATTGATCGTAATTTTTCCGCTTCCGGGCACAAGATAAACTCTTGCAATGGATTTTTTTCTTCTTCCGGTTCCATAATATCTTGAATTCGCCAATGTCCCTTACCTCCTGCTTACAGTGTTAACGTTTCCGGCTTCTGAGCTTCGTGTTTATGCTCCGCTCCGGTATAAACGTGAAGTTTGGTCATCATCTGTCTTCCCAGAGGTCCTTTCGGAAGCATCCCCTTAACTGCCAGTTCGATGACACGTTCCGGTTTCTTGTTTAACATTTCGCGCAAAGTGGTTTCTTTCATACCGCCTACATACTCCGAATGACGGTAGTAAATCTTCTGATCCAGTTTCTTTCCCGTCACCTTAATATTCTGCGCGTTAGTAATGATCACATAATCGCCGGTATCTATATGCGGTGTGAAGATCGGTTTATTCTTTCCCCGTAAAATCTTTGCTACTTCCGATGACAAACGTCCTAACGTGCATCCGGTAGCATCAACCACATACCATTTTCTTTCAATTGTAGATGGACTAGCCATAAAGCTTTTCATTGGTCTTCCTCCTTGCATAATGAACTGCTTGGCGGTGCTGGAAAGTTACACCGCTTTTCTATCGCAAAACGTCACTACCGGGGCTTTGGTTTGGACGTTTATACACTGCGCCACATTGCAATATTATATTATACAACTTGTTTTGTGTCAACCGTTTTTTGGCAAAATCACATAAAATCGCCGCAGGCCACCTTCGGTCCCGCGGCGCGTATTTATATCTGCGTTAAAATATACTTATAGATATCATTATAAGTACCGGATGTATAATGTACCCCGTCCGACGTCTTAAATTTCTTTTTGGTCAGATAGGTGTAGCAGTCGATGTAATGATCCGGAAACTTATTCTTAAGCTTTTTATTGAACGTCTGAATTTTGGACTTCATTTTCTTATAGGAAATACTTCCCCATGTATACTTGGAGTCCACCGGATTCACCGACATAAAATAAAAGGTAGCTTTGGGATACTTCTTTACCAGTTTGCTATACTGAGTGAGATACCGGTCGCAGTTGTCAATATCGTTTATGCCCATGTTAACCACAACCGTAGCGGACGGTTTCTTTTTCAGTTTCTCTTTCAGCTTCGGAATCGCTTCGTTTACAAACCAGTCGTAACCCATATTTTCCTTGGCGATACATTTACTGCTGCTGAGTTCGGAAACGCTTATGTACATTCCCACCGTTCTGGAATCGCCGACAAAAATATCTACCTTGCCGTTAGCATTTGGGTTCGTCGTCGTACGCCTGCCGTGCTTATCCACATAATACTTGCCAATCTTTTTATTGACTTCCATTCGCCCGGTGGATTTATTAAAATAGTAATATTTCTCGCTTATCTTGCGCCATCCGGTTTTGCGTTTCCCCGTCTTGTCAAAGTAATAATAGTAATTTCCGATCTTCTTTTTGCCCACAATCGCGGCGCCGTTTACTTTGGAAAAATAGTATTTACTTCCCCGGATTGTTTTCCATCCGGAGACAAGAACGCCGTTCTTGTCAAAATAGTACCGTTTTCCGTCATATAGCTTAAAGCCGGTTTTTACATATCCGTCTGATTTAAAGAAATAAATTTTCCCTGCAATCTTCAGCCATTCGTTTTTGGCGTACTTTCCGGTCGCCTTATAACGGTAACGGTACCCCTTTGCCGAAGCGACCCACTGTCCGGCCTTCGCTTTCGGAGCTTTTCTGACATTCGTAATCTTAGCGGCTTGCGCCCGCGTCGCGAATGCCGTCTGACTAAAGCTGACGGCCAGAAGTAAATATGCGATTACAAAAAAAACTCTTGACTTTTTCATCGTTCCTCCCGGATTTGCCACAATTTGTCCGCAGGGCAAAATTTCCCATACATACGCTTATTATAGCATGTTCAAAAAAATATCTCAACCCTTATTTAAAGATTGAGACATTTTTTCGCAATATTTATGATATATTTTTGTAATTTTGTGCTTTTCTGCCATATCCGCAGTTCCCACTCCCGTTACTCCTTGGCGATGAAATAATACGGAAGCGCAACCAGCACAATGCCGCCCACCATATTGCCAAGCGTTACAATCGCCAGATTATATACCAGTCCGCCCAGGCTGACTGCCGCGCCCATCGGATTCAGCAATCCGATGGTCAGAAACGTCATATTGGCGACGCTGTGTTCAAAACCGCAGGCAACAAAGGTTGTCACGCACGCGTAGTTCATTGCAATTCTGGCGCCTTCCGACTTCAGCTTTGTCCCGCACCAGATAGCAAGGCACACCAGCACATTACAGAGAATCGCTTTTGCAAAAAGGTTCAGCGGCGTACCCGCCATTTTTGCCGCCGCTATATTTGCAAAGTTTGTTCCGATATCCCCGCTTGGAATCCCGCTTAAAACAAACAGCAGCGAAGCTACAATAGAACCCAAAAAATTGCCGATGTAGCAGACGATCCACAGCTTTACCGCCTGTGCCAGCGTTACCGTTTTTTTCAGCACGCCCACCGCCATCACAAAATTATTTCCGGTAAACAGTTCCGCGCCCGCGATGGTAACCAGGCACAGACCCACGGAAAAGACCAGCCCGTTTATTACCTTCTGCGCCGGCGCGCCGGCAAACGCGCTTCCGATAATCCCCATCATCATACTTCCGATGGCAATGTATAGCCCTGCCATAAAGGACGAAATTACATAGCCCGCCGGATTTTTCTGCAGGAAATTGTATTTTGCCAGCGCCGTATTGGACGCCGACTTATAATCATCCTGAAACATATCCGTACCTCCTGTCTGTTCTATATTTCAGAAAATGTTCCGTACATTCTGTTTTAACCGGAGGACGGGACGCCGCCCCGTTTCCGCAAACGTTCGGCGGCGCAACCCCATCCTGTCCGGCTGTAAAATATCTTGCTGATCGGTTCTTCGATCCCGTTTTAGAACAGACCGGAGATCTTGCCGTTCTCGTCCACGTCGATCCGCTCCGCCGCCGGTACCTTCGGCAGCCCCGGCATCGTCATGATCTCTCCGGTAAGCGCCACGATGAACCCTGCTCCCGCGCTGATCTTTAAGTTCCTCACCGTTACCTCAAACCCCGTCGGCGCCCCCAGCTTCGTCTGGTCGTCCGTCAGGCTGTATTGCGTCTTCGCCATGCAGATCGGGCACTGCTCATACCCTAGCGCCGTCAGCTCCTTTGCCTGCTTCGCAGCATTCGCCGTCAGCACTACGCGGCTCCCGCCATAGATCTTCTGCACGATCGCGTTCAGCTTGTCCTCGATCGTCCCTTCCAGCTCGTACGAATACCGGAAATCATTCGGCTGCTCGCACAGGCGCACCACTTCCTCCGCCAGCGCTACGCCGCCTTCTCCGCCTTTCGCCCATACTTCCGAAAGCACCACGTTCACGCCAAGCTCCCTGCACTTCGCCTCTACCAGCTCCAGCTCCGCCTTCGTGTCCGTCGGAAACGCGTTGATCGCTACCACGCACGGCAGACGGTATACGTCCGTGATGTTGCTTACATGCTTCAATAAGTTCGGCAGCCCCGCTTCCAGCGCCCCAAGGTTCTCTTCGTTCAGGTCCGCTTTCGCTACCCCGCCGTTATATTTCAGCGCCCGCACCGTCGCCACGATGACCACCGCGTTCGGCTTCAGCCCCGCCATGCGGCACTTGATGTCCAGGAACTTCTCCGCCCCCAGGTCCGCCCCGAACCCGGCTTCCGTTACCGTGTAGTCCGCAAGCTTCAGGCAGATCTTCGTCGCCGTCACTGAGTTGCAACCGTGCGCGATGTTCGCAAACGGCCCTCCGTGTACGATCGCCGGCACATGCTCCAGCGTCTGCACCAGGTTCGGCTTCAGCGCGTCCTTCAGCAGCGCCGTCATCGCCCCTTCCGCGTGCAGGTCCCCCGCCGTTACCGGCTTCTGCTCCGACGCTTTCCCGTATGTATACCCTACGATGATCCGCGACAGCCTCTTCTTCAGGTCCATGATGTCGCTCGCCAGGCACAGCACCGCCATGATCTCCGACGCTACCGTGATGTCATACCCGTCTTCCCTCGGCGTCCCGTTCGTCCGTCCGCCCAGACCGTCCACTACGTTGCGCAGCTGCCGGTCGTTCATGTCCACGCATCTTCTCCAGGTGATCTTGCGCGGGTCGATCTTCAG
>CANQJX010000121.1 GCA_947624335.1 uncultured Marvinbryantia sp. | reverse complement strand
TTCGGGGCAGCCGGCGGAAGCGGTCAAAGCGAAAAAAGCGGAGTCTGCGCAGAGATTTTCCGCAGAGCATCATGTGATCACGGTGCTGAAAGACGCGAAAACGGTGACCAGCGACGGAAAGGACTGCTTCTGGAACAGCACGGGCAATCACGGTATGGCGACCGGAGGGAGCGGGGACGTGCTGGCAGGGGTCATCGGGGGTCTTCTGGCGCAGGGAATGGAATTGCTGGAAGCAGCGAAGCTTGGCGTTTATCTGCACGGGCTTGCCGGCGACGCGGCAAGAAAAGAAAGAGGAGCCTATGCGATGATGGCGGGCGATATCGTGGAACATATTTTATGGAAAGTAGATACCGAATCATAAGGAGAAGGAAATGAAAACATACAGCAGGGTTTGCGCGTATATCGATCTGGACGCGGCGGCATATAATTTTGCGTCCATGCGCAGCCGGATCGCGCCCGGCTGCCGTATGGCGGCGGTGGTTAAGGCGGACGGATACGGGCATGGGGCGGCGCCGATTGCGCGTCTTGCGGAAAACTACGACTATATCTGGGGATTTGCCGTGGCCACGGCGGAAGAAGCGCTTGCGCTGCGCAGCGCCGGCATTCAAAAGCCGATCCTGATTTTGGGCTATGTCTTTCCGGAGCATTATCGGGAACTGATCGCGTCGGATGTGCGCATGACGGTTTTTCAGCAAAAAACGGCGGAACAGATTTCCTCGGAAGCGAAAAGGCAGAAACGCACGGCGTATCTGCATCTGGCCGTAGATACCGGGATGACGCGGATCGGGTTTCCGGATACGGATGCGGGCTTTGCCGCGATCCGCAGGCTTGCGGAGCTTTCCAATATCAGGATCGAGGGCATGTTTACACATTTTGCGCGTGCGGATGAAGCGCAAAAGGAAGCCGCAAACGGCCAGCTCGCCCGTTTCCTGCATTTTGCCGACCGCCTGTCCGCCGCGGGGATCAGTACCGGGATCCTTCATGCTTCCAACAGCGCCGGCATTATCGACATGCCGTACGCCAACCTGCAGATGGTCCGTGCCGGGATCAGCATTTACGGGATCTATCCTTCGGATGAAGTGCAGAAGACGTCCGTGCCGCTCAAACCTGCGATGGAATTAAAAAGCCATATTTCTTATATCAAAGATGTAGAAGCCGGTGTGCCGGTCAGCTATGGCGGAACGTTTGTCACGCCCGGGAAGATGCGCATTGCCACCGTGCCGGTCGGCTATGCGGACGGTTATCCGCGTCTTTTGTCCGGACGGGGCAGGATTCTGGTCCGGGGGAAAAGCGCGCCGATTGTCGGCCGGATATGTATGGACCAGTTTATGGCGGACGTAACGGACATTTTGCAGGCGCGGGAAGCGGACGAGGTGACCCTGCTTGGAAGCGACGGGCAGGAAAGCATTACGGTGGAAGAATTAAGCGGCATATGCGGGCGCTTTCCGTATGAATTTGTCTGCGGCATCAGCAAACGGGTGCCGCGCGTATACCAAAAAGACGGCAGGGTGTCGGAACAGAAAGATTTCTTCGACGTATATTGATAGAAACGCATATCTGATAAAATTATGGAAATACTCCAGTCAGTATTCAGACTAATTTATTGGAGTGTGAAATGTGTGGTTATCAGGCGAGGAGATATTTTTTACGCTGACTTGCGGCCGGTGATCGGTTCGGAGCAGGGCGGGATCCGTCCCGTTCTTGTAATACAGAACGACGTGGGCAATAAGCACAGCCCTACCGTGATTGTGGCGGCGATTACATCCAGAATGAATAAGGCGAAACTTCCCACGCACATTGGGATTGAGGCGTGCAATTACGACATTGTTAAGGATTCGGTTATCCTGCTGGAACAGTTGCGCACAATCGATAAAAAAAGGCTGAAAGATAAAGTATGCCATCTGGACAGCAGCATTTTGCGCAAAGTGGACCGGGCGCTGATGATCAGTCTGGAATTGGATACATACCTGTCTTGACGTGTGCGCCGATAAATGTTATATTCTAAAATGGATTATGCGGAAAGAAACGTAATGGAAAGGAAGAAGTAGGTGTGTTGAAATCTTTGACCGGGCGTCTCGGCAGGATGCTGGGCAGTTTGCTTGGAAAAAGTTCTTCCGGCTCTGAGGAATACATTGAGGAAGAAATCATCTCTATGGTCAACGAGGGCAGAGACGCGGGCGTCATTCACGAAAGTGAAGTGGAAATGATCGAAAACATTTTCGACTTTACGGACAAAGAGGCAAAAGACGTGATGACAAACCGCAGAAACATCGACGCCGTCGACGGAACGACCAATCTGGGCGATGCGCTTAATTTTATGCTGGACGATACGCATTCGCGTTATCCGGTCTATTTGGATCATCTGGACAATATCATCGGTATCCTGTTTCTCAAAGACGCAATGCGGTTTTATATGAAAAACCAGCATCAGTATGACGACTGGATGATTAAAGACATTCCGGATCTGCTGCGTCCCGCGGTTTTCATCCCGGAGACGCGCAGCCTGAATACCCTGATTAAAAGTATGCAGACGCGAAAATTGCAAATGGTGATCGTAGCGGACGAATACGGGCAAACGGCGGGGCTGGTCGCCATGGAGGATATTCTGGAAGAAATTGTCGGCAATATTCAGGATGAATATGACGATGATGAAACCATGATCGAGAAGCAGCCGGACGGGGATTATATCATATCGGGCCTTGCGCCGCTTGACGAAGTGGCGGAAATGCTTGGGATCGAGTGGAAAGACTTGGAGTTTGAGACCTTAAACGGTTATCTGATCTCCAAACTGGATAAGATCCCTTCGGAGGACGAACGCTCCGAGATCCTCACAGACGGATACAGTTTCCGGATTTTAAGCGTCGCGAATAAAATTATTGAAAAGGTGAAGGCGCATAAGCTGCCGCCGCCGATGGAAACAGGGGAAACAGAAGAGACAAAATAAGGAGAGGTTAAGTTATGTCAGGACATTCAAAGTTTGCGAATATTAAGCACAAGAAGGAAAAAAACGATGCGGCAAAGGGGAAAATTTTTACCATTATCGGCAGAGAAATTGCCGTTGCCGTAAAAGAGGGCGGGCCGGATCCGGCGAACAACAGCAAGCTGCGTGATGTGATCGCCAAGGCGAAAGCCAATAATATGCCGAACGATACCATCGACCGCGGGATTAAAAAAGCGGCGGGAGACGCGAACGCGGTCAATTATGAATATGTAACTTACGAAGGGTACGGGCCGGGCGGCATCGCGATTATTGTGGAGGCGCTTACCGATAACAAAAACCGCACCGCGGCGAATGTAAGAAGCGCGTTTACCAAAGGGAACGGGAGCATCGGGACGCAGGGCTGCGTCTCCTACAGCTTCGACCGCAAAGGGCAGATTATTCTGGACAAAGAAGAATGCGAGATGGAGGCGGACGATCTGATGATGCTCGC
Organism: uncultured Marvinbryantia sp.; assembly: GCA_947624335.1. Taxonomy (GTDB): domain Bacteria; phylum Bacillota; class Clostridia; order Lachnospirales; family Lachnospiraceae; genus Marvinbryantia. The sequence continues at coordinate 2,458 of CANQJX010000121.1, read as the reverse complement.
TTTGGATGCCGGTGCGGAAGACTTTTCGGAGGAAGAGGACAGCTTTGAGATCATTACCGATCCGGACGAGCTGGGAACGGTGCGCGAAGCGCTGGAGAAAGAGGGCTTACGCTTTTTGTCCGCGGAGGTTGCGATGATTCCGCAAAATTACGTCGCGTTAGACGACGAGACGGCGCTGAAAAATCTGCAGAGAACCCTGGATATGCTGGACGACGATGATGATGTGCAGAATGTATATACAAATCTGGAGGAATAACGGATGGCGGAGAATATATATCTGTCTGCCTTAAACGGAATGAAGGAAATCTTTCCGGATACCGACCATCCGGCGGAGTCGTTTACCCGCAAACTCTATGCGTCTGCGTTTCTATCCTATTACGAAGAAAAGGTGCCGGTATATGAGGCGGTAGAGACGGGTTATAACAATGCGGTGGATAAAGAGCAGTACCTTTACAATATGGCGGAGGCCGCAGTATCGTCAGGAAGCGCCGTGGTAGACGCGGTAAAGAAAAAGTCGAAACGGGAATTAAAACTGATCGACCTGAATCTGTGCATTGTGGTTTACGTTCTGCCGGGCATTCTGAAATATGGCGGCAATTGTTCCGAACCGCTTACCCAAAAAATTCTCGCGCTCTGGAAAGAGCATTATCCAAAGACAAATCTGATGGCGTCTACCTACGAGGATATCGAGGCGGGCTTCCATAAAAAGTTCTGCTATATCACAACGGCGGTGTGCGAGACGTTCGGAAAACCGGACGATTGCTATGAACTGGAGCTTCTGCGCGATTACCGGGACCATTATCTGCAAAACCGTCCGGACGGCGAAGAACTGATCCGCCGTTATTACGATGTAGCGCCGACAATTGTAAAACGGATCAACGCCAATCCCGGCAGGGAACGGATTTACCGGGAGCTGTGGGAGGACTATCTGCAGCCCTGCATCGCGATGATCGAGCGTGAGGACAACGAGTCCTGCTGCCAATTGTATGTGAAAATGGTGGAGGAACTGCAGGAAACCTATTTTTACCCTGCGGAACAACAATCGTAAAGCGCGCGCTTTTGCGCGCCGGAGAACTTCCGGGAGAGACAGCGTACAGACGGATGGCTATGCTGTCTTTTTCTGTAAGGGAAAAACGCGCTATGGAGCCGTATATAATACATAATTCTGCCGTGGCGGGACATACTAGCTTTATTATTGGATGAGGAGAAAACAGGATGTCCGACAGAGAAGAACAGCAGTCCAACGAGCAGGAAGAACAGGCGCCGCAGGATGGCGCGGAAAAATTAGAGGAATTCGGCCAGGTTTCTTTAAACCACAGGATCCATCTGATTACGATTATCGGCGAGGTGGAGGGACACGAGTGCCTTCCGTCCAACTCCAAGACGACAAAGTATGAGCATATTCTTCCGCAACTGGCGGCGATTGAAGACAGCCGGGATATTGAAGGCGTACTGATCCTTTTAAACACGGTGGGCGGCGACGTGGAAGCGGGACTGGCGATCGCGGAAATGATCGCTTCTTTAAGCAAGCCGACCGTATCGCTTGTGCTGGGAGGAAGCCATTCGATCGGAATACCGATCGCGGTGTCCGCAGACTATTCGTTTATCGTGGAAACCGGAACAATGGTTATTCATCCGGTGCGCATGAGCGGGACCGTGATCGGCGCTCCGCAGACGTACGACTATTTCCGCCAGATGCAGGACCGCATCCTCGGATTTATTTCGACGCACTGCGGTGCGAAAAGAGAACGTCTGGAAGAACTGATGCTGGATACCGGGATGCTGACCAAAGATCTGGGAACGATCCTGGTGGGCAAGCAGGCGGTGGAGGAAGGCATCATTAATCAGGTGGGAGGAATCTGCGACGCCATGAAGAAAATCCACAGTTTGATTGATTAAAGAAAAAAAATATGTTATACTGAAATACACATATTAAGGGGAGAAAATTATGTCGGCCATACAGTCCATTTTTCTGGGGTTCGTACAGGGAATCACAGAATTTCTGCCGATCAGCAGTTCCGGGCACCTCGCCATTCTTAAGAATCTTCTGGGAATTGAAACAGCCGGAGGGCTTTTGTTTGAAGTGATGCTGCACGTCGGGACGCTGGCGGCGCTTGTCTGTGTATTCCGCAAAGATATTGCGCGCATACTGATTGAATCTGTGCGGATGCTGGCGGACCTTTTGTATAATTTAAAAACGTATATTCATAATCAAAAAGAACAGGACGCAAGACGTTACCGAAAACTTGTACATAGCAATTACCGCCGCCTGGTGGTGCTGATCATTGCGCTGGCCGCGGTGCTCATCGTTGTGGTGAAGCGGCGTAAGCAGTAACAGAACAGACAAAGAACATTGGACCGATTGCAAGGGCCGTGGCTAACCCCCACGGCCCTTTTGCGGACGAAGAACACAGGGACGGAGGGCCATGGGGATGCCCAGATTCAAAAGATACTGCAA
>CANQJX010000120.1 GCA_947624335.1 uncultured Marvinbryantia sp. | reverse complement strand
AGCGGCTGTAAGTGCGCTGGGAAAGATCCAGCTTTTCCGCAAGCTTTGCCTGTGTGATATCCTTGTCCTCCCGTAGATCTCTGATTCTCCTGTACTTTTTCATAACCGGCACTCCTTTATAATGTAGTATTATAAAGCAGTCATATCCTGTCTGAATGTTTTAGTCAATTTTCGGCTGTGCGTTTTTGTTATGGCCGGCCTGGGTCAGAATCAGTTCCACGGCAAGTTTTTCATTTAAGTTTCCAGTCTTTACAGCCTCTTCGGCGCGCACGCACTGTTCCACAAGGCTGCGCAGCCTTTCTTCTGAAAAGCGCTCGCACTGGCGCGCACATTTCTGCGCGACAAAGCGCTGCAGGCCAAGTTTTTCTGCAATCCGGTCCGCATCATAGCCATGCCTGCGCAGCTCCTTCGTCTGTAAAAGCTGGTCGAATTGTCTGGTGATCAGATATAAAATACGCATCGGCGGCTCTTTTAACGCCAAAAGATCGTAATACAGATCCAGGGCGCGCCGCTGCCATCCGGCCCCGACGGCGTTTACCATCTCAAAAATCTGATTGACCGTCTGCGCCGTGCAGACCGCCTCCACATCCTGCGGCGTAATAATCTCGCGCCCCATCGTATAGCATAAAAGTTTTTCCAGTTCCGTGCTGATGCGGTTCATGTCGTCGCCTGTTTTTTCCAGAAAAAGTTCCATGGCGGCGCGCGTAATATTCCTGTTTTCACGCTTTAACGTTCCCAGAATCCAGCGCGTCAGCGTCTCCTTCGGCTGTCTGGAAAACTCCACCACCCTGCCCTTACTTTTTACGGTTTTGTACAGCTTCTGCCGTTTGTCCACCTCCGATTCCACAAACAAAAAATACGTCGTGGAAGGAAGCTGTTCCAGGTATTCCGCCAACTGCGCGCAGGCGCCTTTAAAAAAGCCGCTCTCCTCCACCAGAAGAAGACGGCGTTCCGCAAAAAACGGCATGGTCTCCCCCTGATCGATCAGTTCCTGAACGGAAATATTTTTCCCTTCATAGCAGTTCAGGTTCACCGTGTCGTCTTCCGGGACAAGGGCGCTCTGTAATCTGCGCTTATACTGCTGTTTCAGATATTCTTCCTCTCCCGTCAGCAGATAGATGTTCTTAAATTCATTCGTTTTGATATCCTGTGCCAGATTTTTCATATCCCCATCTTTTCTTCGCGTCTCCGCTTCGTCATCAGCCCGCCGATCCTGCCCGTCTCTTTCGCGGAAAGGGACTTCCAGCCGTCCTTTAATACGCGGTCCAGCAGGCCCAATTCCTCCGCGATTTCGTATTTCAGTTTTTCTTCCGGTTCCAGATTCTGCAGATCAATTTTCTTTGCTTTTCTTGGCATGACCATACCCCTTTCACTTTATTTTCCATATCATAAAGAAGTATCGTCACTTTTTAATTGCTTATACAGCCGGAGATGATTTTATTCCCGGTTCCCGGCCTTTGCCAGACGCCACAATCCGATACAGGCAGCGCATCCTACCGCAATCAAAAGCAGCATCATCACGGCGCAGTGCAGGAAAAAGGTTTCCGGCAAAATCATAATCACCGGATCGGTAACGGGATCAAACAGCCAGTAATCATTTTGAAAGATCCATTCGTGAAAAAGCACAAACACCCGCTCCCAGTTTATCGCAATCGCCGCTCCCAGCGCCGCTGCCAGTACCGGCGTTGCCGTTCCCGCTATCCGCAGATAGCCGTATTCGCGCCGGCGTCTTTTCCACAGCGCGCCCGCCGTAAGCAGCACTGCGGTAACCGCAAACATCCGGATAAAAAACCAAAAGATCCTCTTTACCTCCCGAAAGTGGATGCGTCCCTCCCGCGACATGGGCAGCGTGGGAAACTGCAGCACGTTCTGCGCGGGCGAAAGATTATAGTCGATCAGCGCTTTATAATTTACGCGGATCTCCTGTTCGCTGTAACCGGACGTTTCCGGAATATGCAGGTACGCGATGTCAAAATAATACAGCGGTTTAAATGCAATTACGGCGGTCAGGGAAGCGGAAACAAGAAACATCATCACCACAATCGCCATCCCCGCGTCGCTGATTTTCTGCACTGTCTTTTTATGAGCCATTTATGTCCACCCTATTCTACAAATCCATGCGCTCTCTCATAAGCGATCATCGTCGCTATATTCTTCATCTCATAATCGTTAAATACGCGCGCCGCATATTCTTCCGTAAAGTCGCTTCCGGATACCGAGGGCTGATACCAGCTTTTACTGCGGAAATAGGCGTCCAAATCCGGATCGTTAAAAATCCGTCCGCGTCTTGCATAAATCTCGTTGCGCGCCAGAAGAATCTCATCCGCAGAAAGGCCCTGCAGTTCCTCCTGTGTAATGTAGCGGCTGTCGCTGTCCGCGATCACATAGTCCTGCGCATACGAATAGCGGGAAGCAGAAGCCGTACCCGCCGCTGAAGCGCCGCCGCGGTCGGTAATATCCACCGCAAATTCCTTACTGATTTTGTTTTCCCGGTCCATGTTGACATAATTTTTAAACCAGGTCTCGCCGTATTGTATCTGTTCCTGCCCATTGCCGTCATAAAACAAAAAGTTGTTCAGCGTATCCATATCCGCCGTAAAGTAGCGGCGCACCGTGCAGTAAAGGCCGATCCAGTCGTTGCCGTCGGTCAGCATTTCCAGGGTAGGATTGGTGGCGGTAAGACCGAGACGGTTCATCGTATCTTCAATCAAGGTAAAATCCACATCCTCAAACGAACTGCCCCCAAACGAAAGATTTACGGTTTCCGCGAAATCTGTTCCGTTAAACGCCGCCGCCCGCAGGCTCCACGCCATACCGTCCGACACAAGCGACGCAATGCTTCTGGACTCGCAGCAGATCAGCGTGCCGTCCTGCGTATTCAGCGGGAAAACATTGATCTGCGCCTCGCAGAAGTTCAGCATTCCTTCCGATAACGTATATTGCGCGGTTCGCTGCAGCGTATTGTCGCTGCGCCGATAAACCTCCGCGATCACCGCGTCCGCCGTCCGTCCGTCTTCGTCCTGCTGCGGCTTTAAGCGGATCGCCAGCAATTCCTGCGTCCCGTCCTGATCCAGGTCGGTCTCGGCAACCGACAAAAACCCGTCGTAGGCTTTGTATTGGAGCTTCTTATCCGCCAATAAATAATTATCGTCATAGTATTCGCAGATCACGTTATCTTTCGTATAATAACAAAATAAATCAGCCAGCCCCGCCGGTTCTTCCTGCGCCGATGCCGGCGCGCCCAACAGCAGAGCCATACACGCGGACAAAAGCGCCGCTCCCCCGGTTCTTCTCATAGTCTTATCCCCCTTCGTCCTTTATTTTTCATAATACAGAAGCGCGTTGCAGATACATGCCGCAATATTGCTCCCGCCTTTTCTCCCCCTTGCCACAATGTACGGCGCGTCCGCCTGCATGATCAGTTCCTTGGACTGCACCACATTCACAAAGCCTACCGGCACGCCGATGACCAGCTCCGGCCTGAGCTTTTTCTCGCTTATCAGCTCGTACAGGCGAATCAGCGCCGTCGGCGCGTTGCCGATTGCAAAAATCAAAGGCTTGTCAAGCGCCGCCGCTTTATCCATGCAGGCGACCGCCCGCGTCGTCCCGTTCTGCTTCGCCGCCTCTGCCACGTCTTCATCCGACATGAAGCAGTATACTTCTCCGCCGTATTTTTCCAGCGCCGCCTTGTTAATGCCGGCCTTTGCCATCTGCGTATCCGTTACAATACAGGCTCCCTTTTTCAGCGCGGCAAGCGCTTTGGGCACAACGCCCTGTGAAAAGCAGAGGTTTTCCGCGTAATCAAAATCCGCGCTTGTGTGGATGCAGCGCTTGATGATCGGCGCCAGCTCTTTGGGCAGTTCCCGGCCAAGCTGCTCCGTGATAATCTCAAAACTCCTGCGCTCGATATCCTTTGGCTTTACATTTTCCAGTTCCACTTTCATCCGCCGTCGCCCCTTTTAAATTCCTTCTTCCAGTATCTGATAAATATATTTCATATCCAAATGCGCGCGCAAAGCGTCTGCAAGAATATTATACTGCTTTTCTTTAAATTCTGCAAAATCTACCGCCCCAATTTCCTGCATATCCAGTCCTTTTGCTTTCCCCAGCGCCCGAACCACCGCTTCCGCCACATTTTTCCGGTCGAAAATGCCGTGGACATAAGTGCCGTAGATATTGCCCCGCTGCGCGCCGTCCGCCGATACGGCGCTGCCCTTTGCCGTATTGGTAAGTTTTGTCAGCGGTTTCGCGCCTTCCTTTAACGCTGTTACTCCCATATGGATCTCGTATCCGTCAAACCGCTCGCCCGACAGTTCCTGCAAAAGACCGCTCATTTGCGCGAACGTCCCCTCTATCCGGGTGCGTGTTTTTTCCCCGGCAAACACAGTGTCCAGCGGAAGCAGCCCCATGCCGCGCAAAAAGCCGCCGCCCTCCACGCCCTGCGGATCCGCAAGCGTCTCCCCCAGCATCTGGTAGCCGCCGCAGACGCCAAAAATTGCCTTCCCCGCCGCCGCAGCTTTGCAAATGGCGGCTTCCAGACCGTTCTGGCGCAAAAACTTTAAGTCGTCCATGGTACTTTTTGTCCCCGGCAGAATAATCAGGTCGGGGTCTTTTAATTCCGCCGCGTCCGCAACATAGCGCAGGGAAACGCCCGGAATCATCTCAAAGGGGTTAAAATCCGTAAAATTAGAAATCCTGGGGAGACGGATCACCGCAATATCAATCGCAGCGGCCCCGTTCTGAGCCGAAAACCGCTCGCTTAAGCTGTCTTCGTCTTCCACCTGAATCTGCAGATAGGGGGCGACGCCCACCACCGGTATTCGGGTACGCTCCTGCAGCATGCGGATACCGGGATCCAGAATCGTTTTATCCCCGCGGAATTTATTAATGATCATACCCTTAATCATCTTCCGCTCGTCTTCCTCCAGCAGCGCCACCGTCCCGACAAGCTGGGCAAATACGCCGCCGCGGTCAATATCGCCAACCAAAAGTACCGGCGCCTTTGCCATTTTTGCCATTCCCATATTTACAATATCGTCGTCTTTCAGATTGATCTCCGCCGGGCTGCCCGCGCCCTCGATCACCACAATATCAGAATCTGCGCAGAGTTTTTCAAACGCGCGCATAATGTCCGGGATCAGTTTTTTCTTATAGGAAAAGTATTCCCGCGCCGTCATATTGCCCAGTACTTCCCCGTTGACGATCACCTGCGAGCCAACGTCGTTGGTCGGTTTTAGCAGGATCGGGTTCATACATACGGACGGCCTGACGCCCGCGGCTTCCGCCTGCATAACCTGGGCCCGCCCCATCTCCAGCCCTTCTTCCGTAATATAGGAATTTAAAGCCATGTTCTGGGACTTAAAAGGCGCCGTCCTGTAACCGTCCTGTTTAAAGATCCTGCACAGGCCCGCTGTCAGCAGGCTCTTGCCCGCGTTTGACATTGTTCCCTGCACCATAATCACTTTCGCCATTGTTCAACCTCAGTTTCGCGCCCGTTTACGGCCGCGCTTCTTTTTCCTGTTCCTGCCGCGTAATCTCTGCAAGCAGCCGGATCAATTCTTCGTTTTCTTCCGGGGTGCGCACGGCGATCCGGTAATCGCCCGCGGCAAGCCCCCGGTAATTGCTGCAGTCCCGAATCAGAATCCCCCGGTCCCTGCATTTTTGCGCGAGTCCCGGTTCTCCCCGGAAAAACAGAAAGTTTGCTTTTCCGTCGTATACGGTAAATCCCAGTTCCGTCAGCCGTTCTTTTTGGCGGCGCCGTTCTTCGCTTACCAGTTTGCGCGCTTTTTCCACATACGCTTTCTCTTTGAGCGCCGCCGCGCCCGCAAGCTGTGCGGGAAGCGAAACGTTCCACGGCTGCTCCGACCGCCTTATTTTCTCAAGCAGGTCCGCGT
>CANQJX010000119.1 GCA_947624335.1 uncultured Marvinbryantia sp. | reverse complement strand
GCTGGGGATTTTTCGCGCCGTAGTTGTAGCTGATGATCGGCTGGGAACCCTGGCCAATGCCCTGGGTGGGGATCCAGACGATCTGCATGATGGTGCTGGCCACGGTCATGGCCCCCACGGCGGGGTCGCCGCCGTAGCGCTGGAGGGAGCTGTTGAAGGAGATGTTCAGCAGCGCCTCGGTGGACTGCATGATGAAGGGCGAGATGCCCAGGGCCAGCACCGGCAGCATCACCTTCCGCTCCGGCTTCATCCACCGGCGGCTCAGCCGCAGCCGCGTCTGCGTTCCGGTGAGGAAGTGCAGCACCCAGACGGCGGAGAGCATCTGCGACAGCACCGTGGCCAGCGCGGCGCCCGCGATCCCCATATCAAGCCCAAAAATAAAAACCGGATCCAGAATGATATTCGCCGCCGCGCCCAATAAGATGGTAAACATCCCCGTGGCGGCAAACCCCTGCGAATTGATAAACCCGTTCATGCCTGTTCCCAGCATGATAAACGGCGTTCCGATCAGATAGATCAGAAGATATTGTCTGGCATACGGAAAAGTCCTGTCGCTCGCGCCAAACAGATAAAGAATCGGTTTTAAAAACGAATAGCAGAACAGCATCATCACAAGGCTGCTGATGCAGAGCATGGTAAAGGTATTTCCGATGATTTTTTCCGCGCGCTGCGCATCGTTCCTTCCGCGCGCAATCGAACACAGGGGCGTCCCGCCCATGCCAAACAGGTTTGTAAACGCCCCTACCAGCGTGATCACCGGAAAGGTAAGCCCCAGCCCGGTTAACGCAAGCGAATCCGCTCCCGGAAGATGTCCGATGTAAATGCGGTCCACAATATTATATACTACCTGCACCAGCTGCGCCGCCGTCATCGGCACCGCTAGTGCGACGATATGCCTCCAGACGCTTCCCGTGGAAAAATTGCCGACGTCCTTCATGTCCATTCCTCCCTTGAATCCTTCCCATTATACACCAGATTCCGGAGAATGTACACGCGATGCGTTAAAATCCTTTTACCACTTCTTTTTTCAGACGCCCGATAATCTTTTTTTCCAAACGCGAGATGTAGGACTGCGAGATGCCAAGCATATCCGCCACCTCTTTCTGCGTTTTTTCCTCGCCGTTATTTTTGCCCAGCCCAAAGCGAAGCTGAATAATGGTGCGCTCCCGCTCGGAGAGTTTCTCAATCGCGCCCTTTAAAAGCGCATACTCCACCTCCGTTTCCATATTGCGGTAGATGACGTCCTCGTCCGTGCCCAGAATATCCGACAAAAGCAGCTCGTTTCCGTCCCAGTCCACGTTCAGCGGTTCGTCAAACGACACCTCCAGGCGCGTTTTACTGGTCCGGCGCAGATACATCAGAATCTCATTTTCAATGCAGCGCGACGCATAGGTGGCCAGTTTAATTTTCTTGGCCGGATTGAACGTGTTGATCGCCTTGATCAGCCCGATTGTGCCAATGGAAATCAGGTCTTCCACGCCCACTCCCGTATTGTCAAACTTCTTGGCAATGTAAACAACCAGGCGAAGATTATGCTCGATCAGCAGTGCCTTTGCCTCCTTACAGTCCTCGTTCGCAAGTTCTTCGATCGCCTTCGCCTCCCTGCCGGCATCCAGCGGCGAAGGCAGAACCTCGCTTCCCCCGATATAATGGATTTCATTTGTCTTTTTGCGAACAATATCCGATACCCTAGGTATCATCCTCAACTGAAACCTGTTCGGCAGCGACACCTTAATGATCATATTATACGTTCCTCCTGTTACTCTAAAATGCGAGGGTGCAATATCATCTGATATTCTCCTGCGCTGCTGACCGCCTCTTTGCTGATGGCAGCCAAAGCTCCCTTTGTACTGTGCGCACTCTCCCCATGCTTTATGCTGATCTGATCCAGCGTAATCGCCGGAAGTACTCCCCGGACGTCCCCGATCGAATGATACGGGATATACAAAAACTGCCCGCTTGCCCCGGACGGAATCTCCAGATTTAGCAATCCGGTAAGCTCCCGTATTTCCTGTTCGCTTAAAAGTTTTTTGATCTCGTCAAAATCCACGATATGTACCGGTTTTGCGGTCACGGGCTGCACCAGCCGGTTGCCGCTGTCCAAAAGTCCTTTTACAGCCGTTTTCTTTTGTCCTCTTTGCAGTATTACATCGTAAATATATTGCGCGCGCCGCCGGCGGCGTCTGTGCAGCTCCCAGACCAGGCGTACCGGCAGATATCCCGCGGGAACGACAAGATAGAACGGCGCCGGAAAACAGCGGCGCAAAAGTTCCCAGATTCCTCCCAGAAGAACAGATAATCCCATAACAGAAATGGTCATAGGTATCATATTCCTTTTGCCATATCCGGTCACTACCATAAACGGGCATAAAAGGATGCTGACTGCCAGTGAGCAGACGACGTTTTTATGGATGGGTAAAACAACGATCGCACAGGAGCATGCCGCCGCAGCGGCGGCCGCCGCACTGAGCCGTATCAGAGATGTTTTTTCTTTTTGTATCTGTCCCGCCATGTGCAGGACCAAAGCGTTCATCATCAGATTTTCCAGAAAATAGAGATCCAAATAGAACTCATAATACACAAAAAGCCTCCCTTTCCGTATCTCCAGTATACGGGAAGGAAGGCGCAAGATTTGTCAAAACAAAGACGCGGATCCGCAGATTTCCTCGACAGGATTCGACTTTCAGCTATGCCGGTGGATGATCTGCAAAACCCTGCGCAGTTCTTTGACCGGTATCTGCCCGGGCGCGGAAGCCGCGCCGGCGCTGCCAAACGTAAGCGCCGAACCGAACACCTCCCCGGCAAGGCGGCTGACTAGGCCGGCAGAACCCATCGACATTGTAACCAGCGGGATCTGAAGGCGCTCCCGGCACTTTTGCGTAACGGCAAGCAGCGTCAGTACGTCGGCGGGATCGCGGGGCGTCACCGCAATTTTCGCCACGTCCGCGCCGCGCTCCTTCATCCCGGCAAGGCGCGCCGTCAGCTCCGCCTCAGACGGCGTGCGCGCAAAATCATGGTTGGAAAGAACCGCCTTTACGCCGCAGGCATGCGCTTTTTCTATGAGGACGCGCACCGTTTCCCCGCCAAGAAAAAATTCCACGTCAAGCGCATCCGCATAACCGCTTTCCAGCGCCCTGCAGCACAGATTTGCATAATCTTTTTCCTCCAGTTCCTGCATGCCGCCCTCCCGCTTGGTGCGGAAGGTAAACAAAAGCGGCGTTTCGCCAAGCAGCGCGCGCAGCCCGGCAAGCGTTCGGCAAACCTCGTCCGTATCGCGCGCGTCCGCCAGAAAATCGACGCGCCATTCTATCAGATCGGGTTCCTGGGCAAGAGCCGTCCCCGCCGACGCCAGCACCTCCTTTTGCGTGCTTCCCATCACAGGAACGCAGATTTTGGGAATGCCTTCCCCCACAATCAGATTACGGATGTTTACAACAGAACTCATAGGACTCTTTCCTTTCCGGCCGTTTTTGTCAGCATACCACATCCGCGGGATAAAATCCATATTGTTTTCCGGCCGCCGATGCGCTAAAATAGAAAAAAAACGAAGGGAACTGACAGCATGATCAACGGAAGCACACGTCTGACCGGTCTTTTGGGCAGCCCGGTCGCGCACAGTATCTCGCCCATGATGCACAACGAATCTTACCGTCTTTTGGGGCTGAACTACGTTTATCTGTGCTTTGAGACAACGCAGGAGCGGCTTGCGGAAACGGTTCGCGCCTTAAAAACGTTAAACGCGCGCGGCTTTAACTGCACGATGCCCGTGAAGATGGAAATGTGCAGGCTTGCGGATCAGCTTTCTCCCGCCGCCGAAATGATCGGCGCGGTAAATACAGTGGTAAACGATAACGGAATGCTTACGGGCCACAATACGGACGGCGTCGGCTATATGACGGCGTTAAGCGTATCCGGCTGCGATGTCCGCCAGAAGAAAATGACGCTGCTCGGCGCGGGGGGCTGCGCCACCGCAATCGCCGTGCAGGCGGCGTTGGACGGCGTGCGGGAACTCGCCCTGTTCAGCCGCCGGGGACGCTCCTTTGCGCACGCCCAACATCTGACGGACTTAATCAACGCCCGCACAGACTGCCGCGCGAGCCTTTATGACCTGGCCGACACGGCTTCCTTGCGCAGCGCGCTCGCCGACAGTTATCTTCTTACGAACGCAACGCCGGCCGGCATGGCTCCCGACACAGGCGCGACGCCGCTTCCGGACGTTTCCGTGCTGCACGAGGGCCTGATCGTCTCCGACGTCATCTATAATCCGCGCAAGACAAAGCTGCTCGCCGATGCGCACGCCGCCGGCTGCCGGACGCTGAACGGACTCTATATGCTGCTCTATCAGGGCGCGGAGGCGTTTCGCCTGTGGACCGGACAGGATATGCCGACAGAGCAGATCCGCGAAAAATACTTTACTTAAGGAAGGGTTTCTATGAACATCGAGCATAAAAAAACGGCTTTGGACGACGATTCCGTCCTATATCAAAAGCGGGACGATTCGCTTGGGAAAAAAGATCTTTCCGATCTGAACGGCAGACAGAAGATCGGCTATTTTAAAGATTATTATTTGAAAGCGGTAATCGTGGCGATCATCGCGGCCGCTGTCCTTGCTTCCCTGATTTACACCATCTTTTTCCGCCATCAGGTAACCGTGCTGTCCGTGGCGCTGATGAACGATGTGTGGATGGAGCGAAGCGACGACTTCTCCCAAACCCTGCGCGACTACTACGGGCTGACGGACAAAAACGAATATATTCAGGTCGATTATTATAACACGGACGATTATGCCGCGCAGATGAAATTTGTTACGTTAGCGGGAGCCGGGGAGATCGACGTGATGCTGAGTTCCGAGGACACCTATCTGCAGTATGCAAAGCTGGGCTATTTTGAAGATCTCTCGCAGGTGCTTCCGGCGGACGTCTACGCCAACTGGAAAGACCGGATGATCGAAACGCAGCAGGAAGAAACGGATGATTACGGAAAGGTAATCCAGACATGGCCCGCCGCTCCATACGGAATTGACATCAGCGGCAACAAACGCTACGAAGAATACGGCGGAACCGATACGCGGGTGATCCTCTCCATTATGGGGAACACCAAAGATAATATGGATCATATTGTAATGTTCTTAAAATTTCTGGAGGGAGAGCAATAGCTCTCCCTCTCCTATTTGCGAATCACTTTCCTTTTTTGGACAGTATCCCCTTTACAGATATTGTTCCAGGTCCTTGCGGTCGTTGGAATAGCGGTACGCGGACTGCGCGGTGATCATTCCCTCGTTGACAAGGCGGCACAATTCGCTGTTTAGGGTATGCATGCCAAACGCGGAGCCAGACTGCATTGCCGTTCCCATCTGATGCGCTTTGGATTCGCGGATCAGATTCAGCACCGCGTCGGTGCCCGTCATAATCTCCGTCGCCGCGATCCGCCCGCTGCCGCTTGCAAGGGGGATCAGGCACTGCGTAATGACGCCGTTTAACACAGAGGAAAGCTGCGTGCGCACCTGATTCTGCGCTTCCGACGGACAGGCGTCCACAATACGGTCCACCGTCTGCGCCGCGCCGGTGGTGTGCAGGGTAGAAAGCACCAGATGCCCGGTTTCCGCCGCTGTCAGCGCCGCCGAAATCGTCTCGTAGTCCCGCATCTCGCCTACCAGAATCACATCCGGGTCCTCGCGCAGCGCGGAGCGCAGGGCGGACGCGAACGACGCCGTATCCTGTCCCACCTCTCTTTGGTGGATCAGCGATTTCTTTCTCTCATATACATACTCCACCGGGTCTTCTATCGTAATGATGTGGCGCGCTTCCCGCCCGTTGATATAGTCCACCATGGCCGCCAGCGTAGTGGATTTTCCGCTTCCGGTCGGCCCGGTCACCAGAATCAGCCCGCGCGGTTTTTCCGC
>CANQJX010000118.1 GCA_947624335.1 uncultured Marvinbryantia sp. | reverse complement strand
GATCAACGCCATCTACGGCAGCTACGAAGAATCCATCAGCTACTACAAAGACGAACTGCTGCAGCATATTATAAAAGAAAAAGAGACGCTCGGCGAATTTGACCGGGCTCTGGAAGAAAAACAGTTCCATATGTTCCTGCAGCCACAGATCGCAAACAGCGGGGCGGTCGTCGGCGCAGAGGCGCTGGTGCGCTGGATCCACCCGGAAAAAGGCATGATAAGCCCGGGCTTTTTTATCCCGACGCTGGAAAAAGCGGGCCTGATCCACCGGCTGGATCTGTATATATGGGAAAACGCCGCGCAGAAACTGGAAGAATGGAAGAAAAAGGGAAAGGAAGATCTGTCCATTTCCGTAAATATATCCACAAAAGACTTCTTTTACCTCGATGTATGCGGCGCGTTCCGCACCCTCGCGGAAAAATACGATTTCCGCATCAAAAACCTCAAGCTGGAGATCACAGAATCCGCATTGATGGAAAATGTGCGTGAGATCATGAAAGCTCTGGACGGGCTTCACGCCATTGGATATGACATTGAGATTGATGATTTTGGCAGCGGCTATTCCTCGCTCGGCATGTTAAAAGACATCAACGCCGATATCTTAAAAATCGACATGATCTTCCTCCAGGAAACCAAAAATGCCAAACGGAGCGCGACCATTTTAAAAAATATCATTTCCATGTCAAAAGAACTGGGAATGACGGTCATTACCGAAGGGGTGGAAACAAAGGAACAGGTGGACTTTCTGATGGACTTCGGCTGCGATATGTTCCAGGGCTTTTACTTCGCAAAGCCGATGAGCCTCGAGGCGTTTGAAAAAGAATATTTTGCCGGGTAGGGGAGCTCCCCTGCCCGCTTTTGGGCATCATGCCTCCGCCCCGGGCTCCCATGCGCGGCTTTGCACAAACAGATCGAGAATCTCCCTGTCTATCTTGCCCTTATCGGCCATATCATACAAAATATCCAGCGAACGTTCCACCGACATCGGCGGCTTGTACGGGCGGTCGTCCGCCGTCAGCGCCTCAAAAATATCAAGGATCGTCAGCAGGCGCACTTCCTTTGCGATCTGGTCTGCGCGGAGCCCGCGCGGATATCCGCTGCCGTCCAGCAGTTCATGGTGCTGCGACGCCCATTGCAGGATATTCTCATAGCCGCCCTCAAACACCATCTGCTCGAGCATTTTCTGCGTCATGACGACATGGTTGCGCATGACCTCGCGTTCCTCTTCCGTCAGCGTGCCTTTGCAGATCTTTAGCTGCGCGCACTCCTGCTCCGTAAGCCAGCGGCAGCATGTCCCGTCCACATCCGTATAAGTCTCGCCCGCCAGCCGCTCGATCTGAGCCGCCATATCCTCCGGCAGAACGCTGATCTTATTCGCCGCAAGAATCAGCTCCCAGGCTCCCTTTAACTTATCCAGCGCGTCAAAAGCCGCCCGGTCGTCCAGCCGCCCTTCCAGATGCTCAATCTTTGTCAGAAGCCCGATTTTCTGGAAACGCGCCTCGATATAAGGCAGGTTATTCCCCAGCCGGTCGCACTTGTTCATGATCGAACGCGGCGTAACCAGCTTTCCGATATCATGCAGCCAGATGCTTAATAAAAAAATCCGCTTCTTCTCCTCACTGAACCGCCACTCCTGCCCGCTCGCGTCCAGCCAGTCGATAAACCGCTCCCCATAAGCCGCCATATTGCGCGTATGCCCGTCATTATAAGGCGTCCTCGCATCAATCGCCGTAGACATGACATGCACAAAGGAGTCCAGGAACTTCTGAATCGTCGCCGCGTAATCGACATTCTGCAGGCAGACCGCCGCCTGCGAGGCGACCGCAGATAAAATCTGTTCGTAAAAAGTGTGGAACGCGATCACTGTGCCGTCCCCGGCCAGCGCATTCCCCAGGCAGACCGCTCCCATGATCTGCCCTTCGTCGTCACGCACCGGCGCGGCAAACATGGACTTCACACGATACCCGCGGCATCTGCCGCCATCCCACAGCGCCGTCTTATAAGCCGTACAGGACGCGGCGTCCGCCACGTTTATAATCCGGCGTTCCCGGACCGCTTTCGCGCAGATATGCGCATCCGCCAATGGCAGGGACGGCAGGAAACCGGCATCCTCTCTCCTGCCCTCATGGATATGCTCTGACTTTATGATCAGAAGCTCCGGGCGCAGCGTCTGCCCCTGTAAGCTGTACAATACGCCCAGATCGCAGACTGCAAGCTCCATAAAAGCCGCCAGTATTTTTTCCAGCAGGCCGCTGCGGTGTTTCTCCCCGGAAAAAGAAATACCGATCTGCAATACTTTTTCCAGCATATCCTCCAGTTCATATTCCCTCACGCTTTTTGCCATATGCTTTCTCCTCCATCATCCGCTTTCCTTATCTTATCACGACTTTCTCTGTAAATCAAACACTGTATTTTTGTCAGATTCACCAAAACGCGTCTTTGATTTCGTCATATTGACGGAGTTTTTCTGTTTTTATCTCTTTTTTCGTCAAAACGTCCAGACAGGGGCGGAAATCTTTAGAACATCCCATGATAGCCAAATCATGGAATCTTTGTTATAGTAAGAACAGCAAAAACAAAACACCTTGTTTTGGACGTAAAGAGAGTTTAAATTATTTTCAGGAGGAAGAAAAAATGTCAAGTGTATCAATGAAGAATATCTGCAAAGTATATTCAAACGGTTTTGAAGCGGTAAAGGATTTCAACCTTGAGATCCAGGATCAGGAGTTCATCATCTTCGTAGGGCCGTCCGGCTGCGGTAAGTCTACAACGCTCCGTATGGTTGCCGGCCTTGAAGAGATCTCTTCCGGCGACCTGATCATCGACGGAAAGCGCATGAACGACGTAGAGCCGAAGGACAGAGATATCGCCATGGTATTCCAGAACTACGCTCTGTATCCGCATATGACCGTTTA
This sequence comes from uncultured Marvinbryantia sp., assembly GCA_947624335.1. Taxonomy (GTDB): domain Bacteria; phylum Bacillota; class Clostridia; order Lachnospirales; family Lachnospiraceae; genus Marvinbryantia. The sequence goes on along the minus strand of CANQJX010000118.1, from coordinate 3,045 downwards.
TGACAATATCGCATTCGGCTTAAAGATGAGAAAAGTCCCGAAGGCTGAGATCGACCAGAAAGTAAAAGAGGCTGCCAAGATCCTTGACCTTGAGAAGCTGTTAGACCGTAAGCCGAAGGCTCTTTCCGGTGGTCAGAGACAGCGTGTTGCCATGGGCCGCGCAATTGTCCGTAACCCGAAGGTATTCCTTATGGACGAGCCTTTATCAAACCTGGATGCAAAATTAAGGGTTCAGATGCGTACGGAGATCTCCGCGCTGCATCAGAAATTAAAAGCTACGATCATCTATGTAACGCATGACCAGACAGAAGCTATGACGCTGGGAACAAGGATCGTCGTATTAAAGGACGGCGTTGTACAGCAGGTAGATTCTCCGCAGAAATTATACAACCAGCCGGATAACCTGTTTGTAGCAGGCTTCATTGGCTCTCCGCAGATGAACTTTGTAAACGCTACCTGCAAGGTGAGCGGCTCTGACGTTACATTAAACTTTGATAAATTCTCTATCGCCCTTCCGCCTGCAAAAGCGAAGAAGCTGATCGACGGCGGCTATAACGGAAAGACCGTCATCATGGGTATCCGTCCGGAAGATCTCGGCGACTCTGATTATGAGATGAGCAACTATGCGGCAAGGATCGATGCAAACGTAAGCGGCTATGAATTGCTTGGTTCGGAAGTAATCCTCTACTTCCAGATCGCAGGCGCAAATATGAGCGCAAAGGTAGAGTCTTCTACACCGGCGCGTCTGGGCGACCATGTAACGCTTGCGCTGAATCCGGAAAAGATTCATGTATTCGACCATGACACAGAATTAACAATTACAAACTAAGCTACTGTTTTTCATAATATTATATCCTTTTTGTATAGAAAAGCTGCCATTGGCAGTTTTTCTATACGTATAAAAAGGGAATTTTTTCCATTTATGGATTTTACCGGAAATATATTTACATGATTATAATCTTTCTCTACGGAGAATGGTTATAGGAGAAGGAAGCATAAAATACAACCAACCCTGTATTTGCTTCCTTTCTTTTTATGAGCGCATAAATACCCGCAGGAGGCAGGCTATGAACCACGCAAAAGAATTACAGGCCATCCTTGACGAAACCATGGAGATTTCAAGGATTCCCATGAGCTTATATGATGAAAACGGAAGCTGCATTGCGTCTACCGCGCCGACGGATCACACAATCGCCGACGCCGTCAGGGAGTTTCTTCATTCCGACATCGAAAACCAGTCGCTTGGCGCATATCATTATATCCGGATCCTCTGTCCGGATTCCCGCCTTTTTGTATTGCTCGCCGCCAGTTCCACACCGGACGCTTTCACAATCGGACGCTTAACCGCCGGGCAGATCCGGCGTTTTTTGGCCTCGCGGGAAGACGCTGTCACAAAAAGCGGCTTTATCCACAATCTGGTAAACGGAAACCTGTCGGAACAGGAACGGGAACGGCAGATAAAAAAACTGAAATTATCGCCCGCCATCTGGGGCGTATTCCTCATCGAATGCGCCGATGAACTAAAAGATTCCTATGCATATCCGATGCTTGAACACGCCTTTGCCGACAGCAGGACAGACTTCTGCTGCGAACTGGACGCCAGGCGTTTATTGCTTGTAAAAGACGTTACGAATATCCTCAAAGACTATGACCGGGAAACCTCCCATACCTCCCGCGCGCGCCGCAAAAAAACGGCGGCTGCGGCAGATCTGCGCTCTTCTCCCGCGTTAAAACAGTTTGCACAGACGCGCGTTGATACGCTCCGCGCCGAGGCGCTCGTCCAGACGCACATCGGATACGGACGGACGGCGGACAGTTTCACCGATCTTCCGGCCGCCTACCAGGAGGCCTGCACCGCCCTGCAGATACGCAATACCTTTTTTGCGGGGCAGGACACGATCTCCTATGACCGGCTCGGTACGGGGCGGCTCATCGCCAACCTGCCGCTTGATGTATGCCATGCGTTTTTATATGAGGTCTTTGGCGATGCGGTTCCGGAAAACCAGGACGAAGAAACGCAAAATACCATCCAGAAATTTTACGAAAACAACCTGAATATCTCCGAAACCGCCAGACAGCTTTATCTGCACCGCAACACGCTTGTATACCGGCTGGAACGCCTGGAAAAAACGCTCGGGCTGGACATCCGGAAATTCGACGACGCCATGACATTTAAGCTGGCAATGATGATTCTCGCGCATATACGGGAGCAGGAACCGCTGTCATAAGGCTGCCGCACAGGGAACTCCCTTCGCGGCAGCCCCGCTCTTTTATGCTGTTTTCAGGCAAAGCACCGTAAACGCGTTGGCGGCGACCGTCACCGCTGTCAGGACAGACGCCTCAGTATCCTCTTTCAGCGCAACCGTATCCGGCTTTTCCAGACAGTTATGATCCACCTTCGTCCTGCCGCAGAGCGTCAGCTGTCTCTCCAGACGCATGGTTTTCCCATCTTCATGCCGGAAATCAATCGTTACCGGCGTTTCATTCGCATTGACGATTTTTATATAAATCATGCCGGACGGCTCGTCAAGCGTCGCGTTATAATAAACCTTTTCTCTGCGAAGCTCCTTTTCCTGCCCTTTCGTATCCAGCGTGACTGTCCCCGCATAATCCGCGTACAGCTTCTGCACATAATAGCTCGGCGTCGCATAGGACGTTCCCGCGTCAAACCAGATCAGATCCGGCGACCATTGCGTAAATCCCATTCTCGCAAACAACGGCGCATACGAAGCCAGCGCGACCACGTCGGCATTCCGCTCCACGCCCGTCAAAAACGCGGCTTCCGCAAGCGCGCCGCCAAGTGTGTTCGCGGCGGGATTATTATAACCGATCGCAGGGTGCGCGGCATATTCGCCCGCAAACACCTTTACCCCGCGCGGATATCCGTCATAAAAATCCGTATGCTCATAAAACCATTCCGGCTTTACATAATAATGCTCGTCGACTGCATAGACAAAATTTTCCTTCTTTGCGGCCGATTCGCGGATAAATTTCCATGCATTTTCATATTTTTCAGACGTAATGTCCGGCCCGGCCGAGCCGATC
>CANQJX010000117.1 GCA_947624335.1 uncultured Marvinbryantia sp. | reverse complement strand
TCAGCAGCACCGCGTCGCGCTTGGGGCTTTTTTCTCCCCGCAGGATTTGCCGGGCGATCTGCGCGTTTTCCTGCGGGGTTCCGCCCACCAGTTCCTCCTTGCTGCAGCTCTGATAGCCGAAATGCTCCGGCGTAAGCACATAAGAAGTAAATTTACCGTCGCGGATTTCGCAGACCGTCGTGGGCGCGCTCATGGAAATTTCATCCAGTCTGTCCTGCCCGTAAACGACCATGCCCTTTGTAACGCCAAGATTTGCCATCACCTGTGCCAGCGGCTCTACCAGGCTCTCGTCGTAAACGCCCATCAGCTCCATGTTTGCCCCCGCCGGATTGGAAAGCGGGCCAAGAATATTAAACACGGTGCGGATCCCCAGTTCTTTGCGGATCGGTCCTACATATTTCATCGCAATGTGATAGTTCTGCGCGAACAAAAAGCAAATGTGAATGTCTTTTAACAGTTCCGCGCTCTTTTCCGGCGGAATGGTGATGTTTACGCCAAGCGCCTCCAGCACGTCCGCCGCGCCCGATTTTGAGGACGCCGCGCGGTTTCCGTGTTTTGCCACCGGTACGCCGCCCGCCGCGATCACCAGGGAAGCCGTGGTGGAAATATTAAAGGAATTGGAGCCGTCCCCGCCCGTGCCGACAATCTCCAAAACATCCATCTCATGGAGCAGTTTAATGCAGTGCGCGCGCATACCGGACGCAGAGCCTGTGATCTCGTCGATGGTCTCGCCTTTCAGGGAAAGCGCCGTCAGATACGCAGACTTTTGCACATCCGTCGCCACGCCGTCCAGGATCTCGTTCATGACGGCCTCCGCCTCCTGATACGTCAGATCCTTCTTTTCGGATAATTTAATAATTGCCTCTTTAATCATGTGATTGCCCTCCTTTTATTATTTACATTTTAAAAAATTTCTTATAATTTTCATCCCGTCCGGCGTAAGCACCGATTCCGGATGAAATTGCACGCCGTACACCGGATAATCCCGGTGCCGGACCGCCATGATCTCGCCGTCCTGGGTGCGCGCCGTCACGATCAGTTCCGCAGGCAGGCTCTCCTGTACCGCCGCAAGCGAATGATAACGCGCCACCTGCATAGGGCTTTGGATCCCCTCAAACAGCGGGCAGTCTTTTTCCAGCCTGGCCAGCGAGGTTTTTCCGTGCATCAGTTCTTTTGCATAAGAGACCTCGCCCCCAAACGCTTTGCAGATCGCCTGATGCCCCAGACAGACGCCGAGAATGGGAACGCGGTCCTTCAGCCTGCGGATCACTTCGATACAGACGCCCGCGTCTTCCGGCCTGCCCGGCCCCGGAGAGATTACGATTTTTTCCGGCTGCATCGCTTCGATTTCCTTTGCCGTGCAGGAATCATTGCGGATCACTTGGATGTCCGGTTCCGCGCTTCCTATATATTGTACGAGATTATAGGAAAAACTATCGTAATTATCGATCAGTAAGATCATTCCAGTCCCTCCTTTGCCGCAAGAATCGCCTGCACAACTGCCTTCGCCTTGTTGCAGCACTCCTGATATTCTTTTTCCGGCACGCTGTCCGCCACGATGCCCGCGCCCGACTGCACGCATACTTTGCCGTTTTTCTTGTATACCAGGCGAATACCGATACAGGTATCCAGGTTTCCCGCAAAATCCAGATAACCCACGGCGCCGCCATAGATTCCGCGCTTTCTGCCCTCCAGCTCCTGGATGATCTCGCAGGCGCGGATCTTGGGCGCGCCGGAAAGCGTTCCCGCCGGAAGATCGAGTCTACCGCGTCCACCGCGTCTTTATCCGGACGGATCTGCCCGGAAACCGTGGAGCCGATATGCATGACGCAGGAAAAGCGCTCAATGCTGCAGTATTTTTCCACCTTTACGCTTCCGAGCGTGCTGATGCGCCCGATATCGTTGCGGCCAAGATCCACCAGCATATTGTGCTCCGCCAGCTCTTTCCCGTCGTGCAGAAGTTCCTCCTCTAACCGCTTGTCTTCTTCGTCTGTTTTTCCGCGCGGCCTCGTACCCGCGAGCGGAAACGTATACAGCTTTCCATCCTGCAGTTTTACCAGCGTCTCCGGAGACGCCCCCGCGATTTCTACATCGTCGCTGGAAAAATAGAACATATAGGGCGAAGGATTGCTGGTGCGCAGTACGCGGTATGTGTCAAACAAATTTCCCTCGGCGCGCGCCGTCTGCGGATTGGAAAGCACTACCTGGAAAATGTCGCCTTCGCGGATGTAATGCTTTGCGCGCTCCACCATCTGTTTGTAGCGTTCCTCTGAAAAATCCGGTTTCAATTCTTCTTTTAATTTCAGCGGACGGAATATCGCCTTGGCGCCGCTGTTTAAGAGCTTTGCCATCTCGTCCAGCTCCCGTTTGGCCGCCTGATAGGAACGGTCGATATCGGACGTGTCCACGCCGGCAATCAATATCAGTTTCTGCCGGTAATGGTCAAATACAAGCGCTTTGGTAAACAGCATCAAATCCATGTCGCAAAAATCCTCGCCGCCTGTGAGTACAGACTGCAGGGTCGGTTCGGCATATTTTAGATAGTCATAGGAAAAGTATCCCACCATACCGCCGGTAAACGGCGGCATCCCTTCTATCTGCGGGCTTTTGTGCCGCGCAAGAATCCTGCGGATCCATTCGCCCGGATGCGCGACGTCCTCCTCCTCGTGAATGTTGAAAAGCTCCGCCGCGTGCGCGTCCTGTGATTGTGCATCCCTGCGGATATGCACCTTCCCGTCTGTGCAGGTAAGTTCCAGCACCGGCTCGTACCCCAGAATCGAGTACCGCCCCCACTTCTGATTATTTTCCGCGCTTTCCAGAAGATAACAGTGCCTGCTCGCCGCGCGCAGGGTGCGCATCACTTCCACAGGCGTAAAGCGGTCCGCGTAAAGCTCCCGGCATACCGGAATACGCCGGTAATCTCCTGACGCTGCAATTCTTTTTACTTCTTCTAACGCCGGATACATCGTCTTCCTCCTTTTTTCGTTTCTTTCATAAGCGCTTTTTACGGAAATAAAAAACGCCCTTAACAGAATTTCTTATTCTGTCAAGGACGGGTAAATTCCCGCGGTGCCACCCCGATTCACGGTTTGCCGTGCGCTCTGCAAGATACAATCATATCTTCGGCAACTAACGTATGCCCCACGTCGCAGAATACTCAGCTTTCGCCTTTGACTGCGCCCTCGGCGGTCCATTTGGCAGCCTGCATTTCCATCCGGCTCTCACCTGCCCGGACTCTCTGTGCGCGCACAACTGCTTTGATCTCCACTTCAACGGTTTCAAATATGAATTTCTTGTAGTATATGCCTCTTACGCCGATTTGTCAAGATATAAAATCACCGCGTTGCTCCCGGTCTGCTCGTAAATCCTGCGAAACGCGTCCATGTCTCTTTGCACGATCCCGTCAAGCGGATCGTTCACCTGCACGGTACGCGCGCTGCGGTCGCAGCCCGACAGCACCACGCAATGCTCCTGCCTGTACCAGCGGTATTCCCTTCCCCCGTAACGTCCGCTTTCTTCGGTAAAATCCGGCTGCGCCATATGCATCGTCGTCCATACGATCACCGGCGTACCGGAAGATACATATTGCAGCAGATCGTCCATTTTGGTTCCGGTGATATCGTATACCCGCCCGCTGACGCCGCGCGCCTCAAAAAAATTTTCCGCTGTTTTGCAGATCGCGGGCGCAAAGCAGCCGGCGCCGGAATCCGAAAACGGATCTCCCACATAGCCAAGCGCCATGTTGTCGTCTTCATAATTATAAACCAGAAAATCTCTGGCAATTACGGTCTTGTCAATTTCTATCCCCGCATAGGCGAGCGCCATCGTAAGCGCAACCGCCTCGCATCCGGTGGGAAGTTCCGGGTTTTGCAGGATTATCGGCACGTCCAGCGAAATATGATCCGCCGTTTCGCCCTGCGGCTGCGGCGCGGTTTGCTCTTCCGGCACGGCCGTATGTTCTTCCAGCGGCACAGCGCGTTCTGCCGTTACGGATCCCTGTCCAAAGAGCTGCTTTACCAGTTCGTTCTGCCGCCGCACCTCCAGCATACATAATATCACAGCGGCAGTCAAAAGAACTATGTAGCCGTTCTGTTTCATCCATCCGCCTCAAGTCCGTTTTTTTTATCCTATGACGGTTGGGCAAAAAGGTTACGGCTACTGCGCAAAAAATTGAAAAATCGTCTCCCAGTATTTCTGCAGCACAGCGGTGGACGAGTTAAAAATCTCGTGCCTGCTGCCCGGCACATAAATAAGTTTTGCCGTCGTTTTTTTCGCGCTTTTTACCTTCTCTACAAAGCGCGTCTGTTCCCCTGCGCAGACAAACGTATCCTCCTGCGCTTGGAAAAGAAGGAACGGCGTTTCTATCTGTTTCCAAGCCGTTTTGCGCAAAAAGCAATTCAGGCGGACCGCTTCGTGCAGCCAACTGCAGGAAGCGCCGCTCATCTGGTAAATGGGCGTATGATTTCGTTTTTCCTGATAGATCTCATAGCGCTCGCGGCAGGAAGAAGGGCTGCTTTCAAACGTCTCTTTCCCGTCGAACGGATGCTGGCCCGGCACATAGGATTCCGACCTTCCCAAAAGCCTTAATACCGCCAGGATCCCCCTGGTAAGCGTCCACGGAATACCGCCGGTAAGCGGACGTATCATAGGCGAAGAAAGAACCGCCCTTCGGAACAGGGCCGGTTCTTTTGCCAGCAGCGCCGCGGCGATGCCGCCGCCCATGGAATGGCCGTACAAATATAAATCCAGCCCCTTCTGCTCCTCTTTCGCCAGTCTGGCGACGGCGAGCAGATCTTCTACATAACGCTCGTAACGGTCTACATGCACAAGGCAGAGATCGTCCGTCATGCGGTAGCTGTGTCCGTGTCCGCAATGGTCGGGAATGTAAACGGTATAGTGGTTCTGCAGAAAATAATACACATTTTCCTGATACTTTTCCCCGGTCTCCGTAAAGCCGTGGGAAAGAACCGCCACGCCGCGCGCTTCATCCGCCAGATAGCGCTCGCAGTAGAGTTTTCGGCCCGGTTCCCGCTCGATCCACAGCGCCGTCCTTCTTTCGGCAAGATAGGGCAGCACCGTCTCCTCCATCTCTTTAAAAAAATCCGCTTCCTTTAAAATATTCTGCTTCATTCTCTTCTATTCCTTCTCGATAATCCGGTTAATTTTCGCTTCGTTATAAGTAAGGAACACGATCCCGCCGAGTACGCAGAAAGCAGCCGCGATAAACGCCGTGATGCGGTAGCCCGCGCCCGTTGCCGTCCCGATTGTGGAAACCGCCGTAAACAGCAGCATGGAAAGGCTCTGCCCCATCTTAAAGGCAAAGGTTCTCGCCGCATAAAACATACCTTCACGGTTGCTTCCCGTCTGTTTGGCGTCACTGTGGGCAATGTCCGCCACGACCGCCTGCGGCAGAATGCCAAAGACCGCCATCGGCAAAGCGGCGGCAACCGTCAGAACGGCGCCCTGCACCGTCGGGGAAATGCCCGGAATCCTGCCGAGAAATCCCGTGTAAAAATACGCGGCGCAGAAAATCACAAACGCAAACGTGATCAGCTTCTTTTTCCCAAGCTTCGGCGTCAGTTTGTTGATCGGAATATAGAACACCAGCGAAAGCGCCGTCATACCCACAAAGTAAACCGTCGTCATTGTCTCCGGCAATTTCAGAAGACTGGTAACGAAAAACGGCAGTCCGGTCTGGAACATGGTAATCGCGATCCAGTAAAGAATATCCGACGCGACAAATTTGCGAAATTCTGCGTTTTTAAACGTAGCCGCCAGCGACCCGAACGCGCTCTCCCTGGCAGGCACGGTATTGACGTATTCCTTTTCTTTGATGGCGATTACCGGCACCTGCATACTAAGAAACGCGATCACCGCCAGGATGGCAAAGGTAACGCGGATGGCGTTGACCCGTCCGAAAGCGGGAAGAAACGCGCCCCAGATAGCGGGCGCCATATAGGCGATCGCCGTTCCGGCGATAT
>CANQJX010000116.1 GCA_947624335.1 uncultured Marvinbryantia sp. | reverse complement strand
TACGGCGCTGCTTGTCGCCGTGATGGCCGGCGTAAAAAAGCTGACAAAGAAAAAACTTTCCCCTGTCGCGCTGATTTTTTTGTCGGCGCTTGCGGGGATTCTTATTTACGGATGAGGAGGCATGTTTATGTGGATGGTGTTTGCACTGTTATCCGCAATTTTTGCGGCGCTTACTTCTATTTTGGCAAAAGTCGGGATCGAGGGGGTAAATTCCAATCTTGCGACGGCAATCCGCACGGTGGTTGTGGTGATCGCATCCTGGGGAATGGTCTTTCTTACGCATGCGCAAAGCGGCCTGTCTGAAATCAGCAGGAAAAGCTGGTTATTTCTGATCCTGTCCGGTCTTGCGACGGGCGCCTCCTGGCTTTGCTATTACCGCGCGCTGCAAATCGGCGATGCTTCGAAGGTGGTGCCGATTGATAAGCTGAGCGTGGTATTTACCCTGATTCTGGCTTTTTTATTTTTACATGAACAGTTTACCGTCAAGTCGCTGATCGGATGCGCGCTGATCGCGGCGGGTACTTTGATGATGGTCCTGTAAAAAAATCCGGGCATGGCGAAAGCCATGCCCGAAAAAATTTCTGCTATTTTGAAACGGTCGTTTCTTTCCAGTTATATGTCCGCAGTCTTACAGAGAAGTACAGACAGATCAGCACCCCGATTACGCCAATCACAAAAAACAGCATTGCCGCGCCGGATCCTTTGCCTGTTCCAAAGCAGGATGCGGCAAAACCGTAAGGAAGGCACTTTGCCATCAGCGGTTCAAATACCTTATCTACCAGGAACCCGCCGGAAAGAAAACCGAGCGGTATGGTAAAGAACTGCAGCGTATTGCGGCAGGACCAGACGCGTCCCTGCATATCAACCGGTATCGTGCTGCGGAAAATGACGTCCATATGCGCGTTCATCAGCGGAATGGGAAGCCAGCCGAGAATTGCGCCGATACACCAGATAAGCGGCGTTTTTCCGAAAGCCAGCAAAAAATTCTCCGTACTCATGGAGAGAAATAACGTAAGGCAGATTGCCCGCACACGGTTTGCGGGCGCCGGCAGAAGCGTTACAAGCACGCTGCCTGCCAGAGTGGCGAAGCCGGCGCAGGTATTGACCATGCCAAGCACTGTTTCCCCGCCGTTTGGCTTTGACAGCAGCATAGCGGGAAGCGCCGCGTCGTATGTGGAGGCGATCAGATTGATACTTGCCAAAAATAAGATCAGATCCAGAATCAAAGGGTTCTGCTTTAGCCAGATCAGGCCCTTTTTCGCCGATACGGTCAGCTTTTCCGCCGTCTGCCCGGACGCCGGGCTTTCAGGAACGGGTATCAGCACCAGCAGCGCAAAAAAGGCAAGCGCAAATGTCGCCAGATCCACTGCGATCACCGCGTCGATTCCTGCAAATGCAAACAGCGCCGTCGCCAATATCGGCGTCAGGATAGAAGAAAAAGACTGCGAAAGCGAACGCAGCCCGCTCGTCTTCTGATAATATTCCGCAGGCACCAGTAAGGTCGCCGCCACTTCGCTTGCCGGCTGCTGAATGGTATTCATCAGCCCGTTCAGGGCGTTCAGAAGATACAGATGCCACGCCGCAAGCGAATCTGTGCGAATCAGAATCAGCACCGCGACGGTACTGCATGCCGCGATCAGATCGCAGGCCAGCATAGTGCGTTTTTTGTTCCAGCGGTCGCTCAACGCGCCTGCAAAAATGCTCATAATTACATAAGGCGCATAGGAGCAGACGGATAAAAGCGCGGTTCCCAAAGCGGAACCGGTACGCAGATACAGCCACAGCACCAGCGCGTAGCTTGTCATTGCGCTTCCCAGCGCAGAAAGCGACTGTGTACTCCAAAGAATAAGATACGATTTTAATTGTTTTTTCATAATAGACTTTGCTCCTTTGATTATATTTTTTTAAAAATCAAAATGCAAAGTCCGAGGACTTTTGTGATCATCCTCCATGCAGCGTCCTCAAACCTTGCATGGAGCGCAGGCAATCATTAAAAGCACGCGGTATTCCCTCCTGTCGTCAGATAGCGGTATAAATCGGTAACAATATGATTATAGCACAATGAAAACGAAAGCGCTACGGGTATATCCGCCGTATTTGAAATTTACTTGCCCGGATCCGCAGCGGCCGGTATAATATATTTGATCAGGACAAACAAAACGCCGCCTGTCAGACGAAAGCGGGATTCTGCCAAAGAACCGTGTTTTTATAAAGGCATAAGAAAAGGGGGATACATGCGATGCGAAAACGGATTGTAGGATACCGAAAGCAAATAGACGCGCTGCTTCTGAACGCGGAACACAAAGGAGGAGATCACTGGGAAGAAGTGCGGCGGGAACATCTGACGCAGATTGCGTTTTTCCAGCATGAGAGACTGATACATCTGATCGTGACGGGAATGTTTGCCGTGCTTGCGATGATAAGCGCAGAATGCGTGTTTGTGACGCGGGAGATGTTTTTCGGTATTTTAACGCTGCTTTTCCTTGTGCTTTTGATTCCGTATATCGCGCATTATTACATACTGGAAAACGAAGTGCAGCGCATGTACCGCCAATATGACGAGATACAGATGCGCTGCACCAACAAGGAAAGATAAGGAGAAATTAGCTTAGTTTTTGCTTTGCGCGTACGAACCGCGCTGTACAATGGACTTGCCTTTCCATTTCCCCTGGAAATAGCGGGCAAGGCAGACCAGCGCCGTCGTGACCCAGGTTGCCGCGGTGGTGATCCAGATGCTCCAGTAACCGAGGACGGGGATGCGGTTCAATACCTGGGAATATGCAATACGGCAGGCAACCTCGGAAAATCCGTTGATGACGGAGAAAGTGGTATCTCCGCAGCCGTTTAGCAAAGCGCGCGGAACATAGATCATAGCAAGCCCGAAATAGCACAGGCTGGTAATGCGCAGGGCGCGGTAGCCAATATCGATCACGTCCTGTTCTTTTACAAATATGCCCACGATTCGATGGCCGAACAGATAAAAAAACGGGATCAGCGCGACGCTGAAGACCAGCGCGATGAGCGTGGACTGGGCGAATCCCTTTTTGACACGTCCGATCTGACCGGCGCCGATGTTTTGCCCGGAATAAGTAGTGATCGCGGCGCCCAGCGAACTAAACGGCTGCTGGACGATCTGTTCTACGCGGTTGGTGATCGTAAATGCCGCCATCACCGTATCGCCGTAACTGTTTACAACGCCCTGCAGCACCATGCAGGAAATCGCGATCATAGAGTTCTGCAGCGCCATCGGAATGCCAAGCCGAAAGGATTTTGCAATAATGGCGCGCTGCGGCTTTCGTTCTTCCGCGCTCAGACGGAAATAGGGCACGCTATGATACGCGTATGCCAGCGAGGTCGCCGCAGAGACGGCCTGCGACAGAATGGTTGCCAGCGCCACGCCAAACACTCCCAATCCCAGGTTCAGCACAAAGAGCAGATCCAGAATGACATTGATGATACTGGAAAGAATCAGGAAATATAAAGGCGTTTTGGAATCGCCGAGCGCGCGCAGGATGGAAGCAACGCCGTTATAGAACGCAATTGCGATAATGCCGGCGCAGGTTGTGCGCATATAAACAATTGCGTCGCCGATAATATTATCCGGCGTCTGCAAAAGCCGCAGAAGGGCGGGAGCCAGAAGCAATCCCAGAACGCTGACTATGCAGGAGGCGGCGATCAGCACATAGAATGAGTTCGCAATCGTGCTGCGCACGTTTTTTTCATCTTTCGCGCCAAAATATTGAGCGACAATGATGCCGATGCCGATGGCAAGGCCGGAGCTTAAAGAAAAAAACAAAAAATTCATGGACGCGCAGGTCCCTACCGAGGCCAGCGCGTTCTTTCCGACAAAATTACCTACGACAATCGAGTCTACCATATTATATAGCTGCTGAAAGAGATTTCCGATCAGCAAAGGCAGCGCAAATTTTAGGATATGTTTCGCAGGGCTGCCCGCAGTCATATCGGTTATGTTTTTCGTACTCATGTAAGCCCTCTTGAAGAGTGGATTTCGCTTACGGTCACCTGCATTTCGGGGACGCCGGAAGTCAGCTTTAATGTACCGCGCTTCTGAGGCGTTTCCAATATGTAATCCCCTTTAAAGCCTTCCGCTTCGGCGATGCCGTTGTCATCTGTGCAGATCTCGCAGTCGGTCCACCATTCGCCTCTGATTAGCTGCAGCAGCCGATCGTAGACCGGCTTTGCGCTGTTGTCTTTGCGGATTACGCCGCTTGGCGCATTGAGCCAGGCGCCGTCGGCAAAATCCCATCCGGTGATCGCCTGCACCTGCGGATGCGCAAAGAGAATGCGGTACATTTCTTCGGTCTGACGCATCTGGCGTTCTTCGCCTTCCGGCGTGGACGGCCAATCGGATACCTGAAAATCATTCAGATCTTCAATTTCCGGCGGCATCAGTTCTCCGGATATCAGAGTATTTTCTGTAAAATGAATCGGCAGTCCGAAATGCTCATAGCGTTCCAGCACTTCTTCCAGTTTTTCCGCGCCCCAGTAACCCTGGTGCTGATGCGACTGGATGCCGATTGCGCTTATGGGAACGCCGGCGTTAAGGCAGCCGTCGATTAAAATTTCATAGGAAACCGTCGTATTAAAATCGTTGATCAGAAGCTGCGCGTCCGGATTTGCGGATTTTGCGGCGGCAAACATCTGCTTTACCATGCCTACCCGACCGAGATCCCGGCAGATCCGCGTAACCGCATTGTCGTATTTGTCAAACACCGGCATGATCACCACTTCGTTGATTACGTCCCACATATCGATCAGTCCCGCAAAGCCGGATACTTCACGGCGGATTCTCTGGAGCTGCTTTTCCAATATGGTCGAATTGTCATAGTTCATCAGCCAGTCGGCGCAGACGGTATGCCAGCACAGGGGATGGCCCTTTAAGGTGACGCCGTGCTTTTTTAAAGCCGCCGCGGTATTTTTTAAAGAAAGCGTTTCGGGTTTTCCTTCTTCCGGTTCAAAACGGCCCCAGTAGAAGGGAAGCGTGCCATAGTTATAGAGCGCGAGCCATTTTTGGATGCGCTCCTCCAGGGAAGCGCGGGTTTTGCCGCAATCCTTTGCCCCTTCGGTATAAGCAAGAAAATCAAACGCGCCGCAGCCAAAGAGAAATTCGTGGCGCGTCTGGCGCAGACGAAGTTTTGTGCGGGCAAGCGGATTTCCCTGTTCATCCGTTACGCGCAGAACAGAGTTTGCCCTTCTGTGGGCAAAATTCTCATATTTTTTCATAAGCCACCTCGGTTTTCTAAGCGTTAAGCTGTTGCTAAAGGCATTATAATCATTATTTTTCGATTCCACTACTTATACCTTGCTCATTTCTAACTATTTTTTGTCATTTTCCCATTGCTTTTTGAAAGCAGTTTCAGTAAGCTATAAGGGAAGCGCTAAAAGACTGCGGTTTTGTAAAACGCCATCTGAAAATACGGGGAGAACAAAAAATGGATCCGAAGGGAATTTATGAAAATCTCTATTTTGACAATACGGTAAATGTGATCGATAAGGGTACGTTTCCGCATGATTATCCGCTGCACTGGCATCAGTATGTGGAGATCGCCGCGCTGCCGGAGGACGCGGATGTGAGGCGCTTGCCGGTTTTGCGGGTGAACCAGACGGAATATCGGATGAATCCGGGAGATATTTTGCTGATCTGGCCCGGCGAGCTGCATGAGACGGTTGAAAATACGGACGGACAACTGATCGGCCTGCAGTTTTTTCCCGCCGTATTCCATGAGCTGCCGGAATTTACGCCGTATTTACATATTTTCCGCACCTATCACCATATCCGCGGCCTTAGCGAACCGGAACTTGCGCAGCGCATGGCGGCGCATATACGGCGGCTGCTTGCCGTTCAAAAAAGCCGGCGGATCTTTTTTGGGGTGGAAAGCCTGATCTGCCTATACGAAATGTTTATGGACTTTGGGACGTATATTCAGAACACGGTTTTGCCAGGAGCCGGGCTGCGTTCTTCCGGGGCCGACCGGACCATCGG
>CANQJX010000115.1 GCA_947624335.1 uncultured Marvinbryantia sp. | reverse complement strand
TCCATTTCGGTTCGGGCGCGTCCGAACCGATCGTCACCAGCTCCCCGCCCATCTCGTGGTAAGCGCGGATAATCTGCGGGCACGGGTTGGGCACTCCCAGGCCATGCTTAAAGCCCGCGGAATTTACCTCCAGGGCAATGCCGCAGTCAATCAGTCTTTTTAAAATGGGATCGATCAGGCCGCGGTATGTTTCATAGGAAAAAAACTGATTCTTATGCGGTCCATAACGCACCACATAATCCAGGTGCCCATAGGCGTCGACAGCAGAAAACG
The DNA here is from genome assembly GCA_947624335.1 of uncultured Marvinbryantia sp. Classification (GTDB taxonomy): domain Bacteria; phylum Bacillota; class Clostridia; order Lachnospirales; family Lachnospiraceae; genus Marvinbryantia. The sequence goes on along the minus strand of CANQJX010000115.1, from coordinate 5,735 downwards.
CCTCCAGATTCTCCAGGATGCTCTCAAAATAGCGCCGGTAAGCGGCCTCTTCTGTACGTCCTTCATAAAATTCCGGATAATAGGGATCCAGCCCGTCCACAATATGCGAGGATCCGATCACATAGTCAAACTGATATTTACGGACATACTCCTTTAAAAACTCCTGATAGCGCGGTTCTATGCCCAGTTCAATGCCAAAAAGAAGTTCAATCTGTCCCCGGTACTGTTCCCGCATGCGCATCAGTCCGTCGCGATAGGCTTCTGTGTCCACTTCAAAGCAGATTCCGCCCTGATTGGTCTGATAATCCATATGCTCGGTAAAACACATGGTTTTCAGCCCGCGCGAAATCCCCTGCTCAATCATCTGCGCCATCGGCGTCCGGGAATCTCCCGAAAAATCAGAATGCAAATGGCAGTCTGTCAGAATCATAAAATGGTTCCTCCTCCCAGCACATTTTCGCCTTCATAAAAAACTACCGCCTGCCCCGGCGTCGCCGCGCGCTGCGGCTCGTCAAACACACACGCGATCCGATCGTTTCCCGCCATGCGGATGGTAGCGGGCGCGCCTTTATGATTGTAGCGGATTTTGGCCGTCACGCGCACATCTCCCGTAATCCCCTGCACCGACATAAAATTCAGATTTTCTGCCAGGAGCCTGTCCGAAAAAAGTTCCGCATTCTCCCCCACCACTACCTCGTTTGTCTCCGGACGGATGCCGGTCACAAACACGCGCCGGCCCATAGGGAGACGCAGTCCTCTGCGCTGTCCGATTGTGTAATGGGTGATTCCCGCATGTCTGCCGAGAATTTTCCCGTCCGCCGTCACAAAATTTCCGGGAAGCGGTTTTTCCCCGGTATAGCGTTCAATAAAAGCGGCATAATCGCCATCCGGCACAAAGCAGATTTCCTGGCTGTCCGGTTTCGCGGCTATCGCAAGCCCGATCCTGCCCGCGATTTCGCGGATTTCTTCTTTTGTATACCCGCCGACAGGCATCAGCGTATGCGAAAGCTGCTCCTGCGTCAAATTATAAAGGGCGTAGGTCTGATCCTTTGCGTCCGTTACTGACCGGCAGATCGAATATCTTCCATTTGGAAGTTTTTGGATGCGCGCGTAGTGACCGGTCGCAATATAATCGGCGCCGATCTCCATGCTGCGTTTGAGCAGGGACTCCCATTTGACATAGCGGTTGCAGGCAATGCAGGGATTTGGCGTCCGCCCATGCAGATATTCCTCCGCAAAATAATCGATGACGTTCTCCCGGAACGGCGCTTTAAAGTTCATCACATAATAAGGGATGTCCAGCATCTGCGCGACGCGTCTGGCGTCTTCCACGGCGCTTAAGCCGCAGCATCCCCCGTTTTCCTGTCCGGCGTCGTTGTCCTTGTCCTGCCAGATGTGCATGGTCACCCCGATCACGTCGAAGCCCTGCTCTTTCAAAAGCCACGCCGCCACGGAAGAATCCACACCTCCCGACATCCCCACAACTACTTTCTTTTTACGCATTAATATTCTTCGTCCTCTTCCTCTTCGCCCTCATGGATATCGGACTTCGGCTTTTGCAGGCCCTCGATCTTAATATCATGCTTCTGCGCGTAATCCCAAAGCGCCGCGTGAATCGCTTCCTCCGCCAGCAAAGAACAGTGTACTTTCACGGGCGGAAGTCCGTCAAGCGCTTCCATCACCGCTTTGTTGGTTACCTGCAGCGCCTCGTGAATGGTTTTTCCCTTTACCAGCTCGGTCGCCATACTGCTGGTCGCCACGGCGGCCCCGCAGCCAAAGGTCTTAAATTTTACGTCGCGGATAATTCCCTGATCGTCGATATCCAGATACATCCGCATGATGTCTCCGCATTTTGCGTTTCCTACGGTTCCCACGCCGCTGGCGTTTTCAATCTCGCCCATATTCCTTGGGTTCTGAAAATGATCCATTACTTTTTCACTGTACATTTTTTGTTCCTCCTATCATTTTACATTCGCCGTTATCTTGCCTGCTTTTTTACAAAATCTTCATAAAGCGGCGACATGCTGCGCAGCCGTTCCACAATTTTCTTAATGGTTTCGATTACAAAATCCAGATCCTCTTTTGTCGTCTCCTCGCTTAACGTAAGGCGCAGCGAGCCATGCGCGATCTCATGCGGCAGCCCGATTGCAAGCAGCACATGCGAGGGATCCAGGCTGCCGGACGTGCAGGCGGAACCGCTGGAGCCGCAGATTCCTTCCATATCCAGCATAATCAGCAAAGATTCGCCTTCAATAAACTGAAAGCTGAAATTAGCGTTGTTGGGAAGGCGTTCCGTACGGTCGCCGTTTAAACGCGTATACGGTATTTCTTTTAAAACCCGGTCGATCAGATAATCGCGCAGCTCAATTTCTTTCGCCGTGCGTTCCTGCATGGTCTCCAGCGCGCGCTTTGTCGCCGCGCCCAGTCCCACGATGCCGGGTATATTCTCCGTGCCCGCGCGGCGCTTGCGCTCCTGCGCCCCGCCATGGATAAAGGAACGTATCTTCAGTCCCTTTCGCACATAAAGAAAACCAATTCCCTTCGGGCCGTTTAATTTATGCCCGCTGGCGCTTAACATATCAATGTGGCACTCGTCCACCTGAATAGGAAGCTGCCCGAACGCCTGCACGGCGTCCGTATGGAACAAAATCCCATTTTCCTGCGCGATCTCTCCAATCTCCCGGATCGGCTGTATCGTTCCGATCTCATTATTCGCATACATCACGGAAATCAGGATCGTCTACATCCACATACGTCACTTCAAACCCGTTCTTTTCCAGATACTCGCAGGTATGCAAAACGGCATGATGCTCGATCTTCGATGTAATAATATGATTGCCTTTCTGACGGTATGCTTCCGCTGTCGCCTTTAGCGCCCAGTTGTCCGATTCGGAGCCTCCCGCCGTAAAGTAAATTTCATTTTCAGAAGCGCCCAGCGCGTCCGCGATGGTCCTTCGCGCCTCGCTCATTGCTTTTTTGCTCTGCGAGCCAAGTTCATAGATCGTCGAAGCATTTCCGTAAAATTCCGAAAAATACGGAAGCATCGCGTCTACTACCTCCGGCGCCGTTCTCGTTGTCGCCGCATTGTCCAGATAAATCATTTTTTTCATACCAGCCACCTCAATTCTCACATTTGATTGCGGCACCGCCGCTTTTTTCCCGCGCTTTTCTGCTTTCCTCCACCAGTTGGTCCAGGCGGATGTCGTCCACGGCTTCCGTAATGCTCTCGTTGATACGCTGCCAGACATATTTTGTCACGCATACGTCGGCGCCTTCGCACTGCGACTCGTCCTTCAGGCCGGGACATTCTACCGCATCCAGATTCCCCTCCAGAGCGCGCAGAATATCGCCCACGGAAATCTGGGAAGACGGACGCGCCAGGCGGTAGCCGCCCTGCGCTCCCCGCGCGCTCGTAATCAATCCAGCCTTGCGCAGTTTCCCAAAAAGCTGTTCTAAATAGCTTTCAGAGATTCCCTGCCGCGCCGCCACGCTGCTGATGGGAATTGCCTCCGTCTGCGAATACAAAGCGAGATCTATCAGCGCGCGCAGCCCGTATCTCCCTTTTGTGGAAAGTTTCATGCCGCCACCTCAAATCTTCTCATTTTAAATCCGACTATTTTACTCGGATTTCCCGGTAAAAATATAACATCTCTTTCCGGTTCTGTCAAGCCCGTCTGATGAATATATTGCAAAGAATACGGTTGGGGGAATCGCTATGATACAGAAACGTACCGTGCTAAAGGGCGCCGCCCTTTTAACTGCCGCCGGTTTTATCGGACGCATTATCGGTTTTTTTTATAGAATATTCCTTTCCCGGACGATCGGTGCGGAGGGCGTGGGAATTTACCAGTTGATTTTCCCCCTTTATGCGCTCTCGTTTTCCATTACGGTATCCGGTATCCAAACCTCCATCTCGCGGTTTGTTTCCGCAAAAACTGCCGCCAGGGATCCCGGCGGCGCGCGCAAAATTTTTCATATCGGAATGTTGTTCTCCGTCGCGTTATCCTTATGCGTCTCTTTTTTGCTGATGCGCTTTCATCGCGCGCTCGCGGCCGGTTTCGTAAAAGAACCCCGTTCTTCCGAACTTTTGCGTCTGATTGCGTTTGCCGTTCCCTTCGGCTCCATACACGCCTGCATCAACGGTTATTATTATGGGCTGAAGCAGGCAAAAATACCGGCTCTGACAGAGGTTCTGGAGCATGTTGTGCGTCTGGGTTCCGTCATGCTGATCTGCAGGATCTGCGCGGAACGCGGCGTTGCCGTCACGCCCGCCGTCGCCGTTTACGGGATCATTCTGGAAGAATTTTTTGCCGCGCTTTTTTCCGCTACCGCCCTTACCTTCCACTTTTCCTCTCAGCCGGCGCTCCCCAGGGCGGCGCGGCGCACTTCGTATTACGCGGCGGAGCTTCTGATTCTCTCCACGCCGCTTACGCTCAACCGGGTGTTGGTCAATGTCCTGCAGAGCATCGAAGCGCTGCTGATTCCTTTGCAGCTCCGTCTTTATGGGCTACCCCCTTCCGCCACTTTAAGCACCTACGGAGTCCTCACCGGTATGGCGCTGCCGCTGATTATGTTTCCGAGCGCGCTGACCTCTTCTTTGTGTACCATGCTGCTTCCCGTAATTTCCGAAGCGCAGGCGACCCGCCGGCTCCATGTAATATCTTCCGCGCTTCGCAGGCTTTTAACCGCCTGCCTTGCGCTCGGCCTGCTCTGTTTTTGTGTTTGTTTTTCGCTGGGACGCGTACTTGGAAATGTATTGTTTCACAATGCGCTTGCCGGTTCCTTTATCCGCGCCCTCGCATGGATCTGTCCGCTGCTTTATCTGAACCCCGCGCTTTTTTCCATCTTAAACGGTCTCGGACGGACCACCGAAGTATTTCTCGACAATCTGGCGGGCGTCGCCATCCGCATCGCCTTTATCCTGTTCGCCATTCCCAGGTTTGGCATCAGCGGCTATTTTATGGGAATGCTGGTCAATCAGGCGGTTGTATTTGTCCTGTCCATGCGCGGCATAAAAAAAGGCATCCGGAATTAAATCCGGACGCCCTGCTTTTCCGTCTCATCTTTTTCTTTTATCCAGTCTTCCGTTTTTCCCTACATGACGGGAGCCGATCCATTTGTTCTTTGCCATATAGCCTGTGCTGTAGAAATAATACCAGTACGATCTGCCGTTCTTTTCCCTGACGCACACCCACTTTTTCTGCGCATAAGTGCCGTCCGCCTGCATATATTTGATTCCCTTTTTGGTCTTTTTAAAACCGGGTTTTGCTTTTTTCTGATAACCGGGAACCGCGCTGCCGTCCGCGCCGTAATATATGCCGTTGTGCGTGCCGCAAGTCAGCATGCGCCCGTTCTTTTTCAGATAATGCCCGTTCTTTGTACGGTTTTTAAACATCCGGCCGTTGCGGTCAAAATAGTACCAGTAGGTTTTCCCATCGCCCGCCTTGATCTGTTTCCAGCCTGTCACCATATAGCCGCTGCCGTCAAAATAATATGTATACGTTTTCCCGTTGGACTTAATGTTTTTAAACTTTCCCGCAACGTACTTTTTGCCGTTGGAACTGGTATAATAACGGTACTTTCCCGTTTGCGCGTCCTTGCGGAACCCTGCCTGCGCAGTCGCCGCCGGAATCAGCAGAAGACACAGCAAAAACAGCGATACAATACTCGCTTTCTTTAACTGTTTCATTTCCAATAAGTTGATTCAATTGCTCCTCGGCAGAAAGTGCAGACAC
>CANQJX010000114.1 GCA_947624335.1 uncultured Marvinbryantia sp. | reverse complement strand
CTGACATATCCGCGATTACTTTATTGCTTTCTGCATCGCGGATCACGGTGCCCTCCGGTACTTTTAATACAAGATCGCTGCCGTTCGCTCCGTGGCGGCGCTGCTTGCTGCCGTCCTGCCCCGGCTGAGCGGCAAATTTTCTGCGGTGGCGGTAATCGGCAAGCGTTGTCATACCTTTGTCCACTTCAAAGATCACATCGCCGCCCTTGCCGCCGTCGCCTCCGTCCGGCCCGCCTGCGGCGACAAACAGTTCCCTGCGGAAGCTTACATGTCCATCTCCGCCTTTGCCGGAACAAAGGATAATTTTTGCTCTGTCTGCAAACATAAGATAACCTCGTTTAAAAAAGGCTTCAAATCATATGATTTGAAGCCTCGGTATTATTCTGCTGATACCGGAAGGACCGAAACCTGTTTTTTGTCGCGGCCTTTTCTCTGGAATCTAACAACGCCGTCAACTTTCGCAAACAGTGTATCGTCACCGCCGCGTCCTACGTTTTCGCCCGGATGAATCTTGGTTCCGCGCTGTCTGTAAAGAATGTTGCCAGCTTTTACGAACTGTCCGTCAGCCCTCTTCGCACCTAATCTCTTCGATTCGGAATCTCTGCCGTTCTTGGTAGAACCGACGCCCTTTTTGTGGGCAAAGATCTGAAGGTTCATCTTTAACATGTCCTACTCCTCCTTATACATAAGTCCGATGTACTCATTACCGTAAGTTTTTTGAATGTCTTCTAAGCCTAAGATCATCGCATCCATCAACAATGCCGTTTCGCGCGAGCATCCGTTGTCCAGCCTGAATTCCAGAAATCCTTCCGAAACAGAAGTGTGAAACCGGTCTGAAGTAAAACGCTCTACGGAATTAACGGTATTGACTGTCAGCGCGGAAACAGCCGCGCAGATAATATCAGATCCTTCCTGCGCATACTCTGCATGACCCGCGCAGGTAAATCCCCGATATTCTCCGGACGCCCGAAATACAGTAATTCTGATCATATGGATCAACCGTTGATTTTTTCAATCTTAACCTGTGTGTACTGCTGTCTGTGGCCGGCTTTTTTGTGATAACCGGTTTTTCTTTTGTACTTGTATACAATTACCTTTTTGCCCTTGCCGTTTCGAATAACGGAACCGGTTACGGTTGCGCCGGAAACATCCGCGCCGACCTTCAGCCCGTCGTTGCTTACTGCAAGCACCTGATCAAACGTAACTGTTTCGCCGGCTTCCACACCAAGTTTTTCTACGTTAATGATATCGCCCTCGGCTACTTTGTACTGTTTACCACCTGTTGCAATAATTGCGTACATATGGCACCTCCTATTATCATTACTCGCTAAATACGGTGGATTTCTCACTTAAACCTCTTTAAGCGGCATACTGGAGTATTGTAGCACATTGCATGGATTTCGTCAAATATTATTTTGATTTTATGGTTTTCGGAGTGCAAAAAGCGCCGTAGTATTTCTTTCCGCCTACTTTGCGGTAAGCGCGTACCCGTACATAAAACTTCGCCTTGCTCTTTGTCACATTAATCGTAATCTGATTGGATTTGCTGGCGGCTCTGGTTTTCATGCGGGATTTTGACCATTTCATGTCCGATCTTCTCCACCAGATCTCATATCCCGTAATGCCGGAAAGCTTTTTGTATTTTACCGTAATCTTCTTTTTGGCGGTGGAACTCAGTTTGGAAATCGCCGCCTTTTTCGGGTTGACCGTTACGACGCAGTTCGCGGAGGTGGTAGCGTTATAAACGGTGATCGTCGCCTTGCCGGCTTTCTTTGCCGTAATCTTACCCTTGGAACTTACGGTTGCAATCGAGGTGTTGCTGGAAGAAAATTTCATTCCGCTTACATTCTTTAAGGTAAAGCTTTTGCCGACAACCAGCGTTTTCGATTTTTGCGTCCAGTTTGGAATTGCGTTTCGCGTTTTGGTTACTGTTATTTTATAAGTTGCGCTCTTGCCGTTGTATGTTTTGACGGTAAGCGTTACCGTACCTTCCGCGCCCTGGACGGGTTTTACCACATATGCGCCTTTCGCGCTGTCATACTGTGGATTGGGGATCACTTTGGTATTGTTGGAAGTAATGGCTTTCGGAGCGTTTTTCGACACGCTCGGAGTCGTGGTCCAGGTAAGAAGAAGTTCCCCGGTATCTTTCATGCTGTGTGAGGAGGTAGACGCTTTTTTCCCTTTCTGAATCAGCGTGATCGTCTTTGGAGCCGCATAAATCCGCAGGGTTACGGATGCGTAAGTCTGATTGTCCGCGCGGGCGATAATATCCACATATCCGCCTTTCTTTACGGTGACGTTTCCATAATTATCCACCGTCGCTTTTGCGGTATCGGTACTGCTCCAAGTGATGGTATCCGTGGTATCGGATTTTGTCAACGCAAGTTTTTCGGTCCGTCCCACATAGGTGGTAACCATGGACGACGGGAAGGAAAGGGTTGCCGTTTTTCTTGCGGTGACAGTTGTCTTTATGTTTCCGGCGTTGGATGCCTCCGGATAATTGGACGTCATATAATTGTTGGCATAGGTGCTGGCAACAACTTCTACGTTCACCGGCGATGTATGAGTGCCGGCGAAAATCGTCGCGCCGATGCTCGATACGCTGCTGGGAAGGTTAACCTTTGCCAAACTGAGACAGTTCGCAAACGCGTTGGCGCCGATGGTGCGAAGACCGATCTCAATGTTCACATTCTGAAGATGCGTGCAGTTTGCAAACGAAGTAGCGCCGATGCTTGCAACCGAATACGGAATATCCACCGACGTAAGTCCCGTATTGTAAAAAGCGCTGGTTCCGATTGTTGCGTTTTCTTTCAGCTTTTCAAAAGAAAACGACGTTAATTTCGTACAGCCGCTGAACGCCGAGTTGCCGACCGACTGAACGCCGGTGCCGGCGAGAGTTACCGCCTGAAGGTTCGGGCAATTGGCAAACGCGCTTGCCGGAATGCTCTTTACGCCTGCCGGAATCGTAATTGTCTGCACATAATTTTTCTGCTGCAGGAAACTGGAACTGAATCCCACAACCGTTTTTTTGCCCAGTGTGGCAGGAATTTTCAGATTTTTTTCCGCACCGGTATATTTTGTGATCGTTACGCCGCCGGTCGTGGACGAATAAGTATACAGACCGGAAGTGGCCGCTGATACGCCGACGCATGCAAAGATGCTGAACAATGCTGTGGCAAACAGCATAAATAACGCCTTTTTGGTTCCCTTCATTTTCTTCTCCTCCTTAAAACAAAACATAAATTGCCCCTGTCTGGCTTATTTTGCAACAAGTATAGCACCCGGAGAAACAGAAGTCAATACTTTTTACATATATTTTTAACATTTTCTTAACATTTATTCATATTTCGTCATGTTTTTAATTTTTCCGACAGGCTTTTTTGCACGCGCTTGCGCGTTACTTCTACAAGGCCAAGCTTTGTCATATCCACCACGCACGCTTTTACCGGATCTTTTCGCAGCTCCGCATCCAGGGCAAGCAGAAGCGCGTCGTTCTGCTCGGCGGAGGGCATATTAATAAAATCAATCAGGATCATGCCGGAGAGATTGCGCAGACGTATCTGGCGGGCAATCTCGCGTGCCGCTTCCAGATTTACGTTTAAAAAGGCGTCCGTTGCCTTGGAACGCTCATATTTGCCCGTATTTACGTCGATCGCCGTCAAGGCTTCCGTCGGCTGGATCACCAGATAAGCGCCGGATTTCAGCCAGATACGCTCCTTTGTGGCGTCCTCAAAAGCGGTCTCTACGGGATACAGCCTGGAAAGCGGAAGCAGGCGGTCCTGATAAAGCCGCAGCTTTGGTACGCATGCAGGCGCATATTCCGCCAGATAGCTTTTTATCTGTTCATACAGCGCGTCTTCTTCTGTGATGATTTCGTCGTATTCCGTATCGTAAATATCGCGGATGCAGGTAAGCCACTGCGGCGGGTTCCGGTACAGGCAGCTCCTGCAGGGACGATGCGCGGCGACGGCGAGGATATGCTCGCATCCGGCAAGCAGCCGCCCGGCTTCCGCAGCAATCTCTTCCTCTTCCGCTTCCGCCGCGTTTGTGCGAAAGATCCATCCGAAACGGCCGTCCGCAAAACGTTTTGCCAAAGCAAGAAGCTGCGCCTTTCGTTCCGGCAGGATTTTGGAAGAAACCGTTATTTTTCGTTTCGCCGTTGTCAGAACCAGATATTTCCCCGCAAAGGAGAGATTTGAGGTAAGCGTGGGCGATTTGGTTTTTACGCCCTCGCGCGACACCTGAACCAGAATTTCATCCCCCGAAACCAGAGAGGAAGATTGTTTCGCCGAGACATAAAGCGGATCCGGATTATCATCCAGCGAAAAATAACAGGGAACCCGGTCTTCAATCTCCACAAAAGCGGCCCGGATATTTTTTACGACGTTTACTACTTTTCCGATATATATGTTGCCAAGAAGCGACGCTTCCTCCCGCTCAAACAAAATCTGCGCCGCTTTGCCGTTCCGGAACAGAATGACGGCGATTCCGTTTTTATAGCGCGTAACAATCAGTTTACGATCCAATGTCTTTCCCCAGTTCTTCCAGCGCGACCAGCGAACCGCCGATCGTGGCGTACAGTTCTTTACGATTGATCAGCAGGGCAAATTCCGGTATGTTCCATCCGATCATCGCCGCAAAAGCTTCCATTACCAGTTCCGGTTTCAGGTTCGCCGCGCTTCCTGCGGCAACCGTCATGGAAACGCCGCGGCGGTCCTGCTCCAGCGAATAAATCAGCGGGCGGATATCTTCCTCGCGTTCGCCGTTTTTGGTTTTCTTTGTCACAATGATCTGTTTCTGCGCAAGAAATTCTGCAAGATGCGCCGTCCAGCCATCTGGCGGCTCTTTTCCTTCGCGAAACGATATATTATATGCGGCTGCGCTCACCAGTGTCATTGCGTTGGAAGCCTTTCTTTCTTCAATCTGCCGAAAACTGAACACGTTTACGCCGTCCGCCATTACCTGGTTGAGTCGGCGCACGGCTTCTTTGGAAGAAACGGGCGTGCGGATTTCTATATCCATATATTCCGCGTCGCTGGTAAGCCCAACGCCGAGCGGCAGGGCAAACGACATAATCATATGCGGACTGAAGCCCTCCGTAAACGCAATATCAATCTGCGCGCGCCGCATTGCTTTCTGAAAATAGCGCATCATATCGAGATGTCCGATAAATTTCATCGCGCCCTGCTTGGAAAATTTAATTCTTATTTTCAACGCAGACACCTCCCCCGTAGCATACGGCCCCGCAGCCGGAACAGCTTTGGCGGCAGTTTGGAGTTACACGTCCCATTTGCGCGAGCTGCCATTCTTTTTTTAAAAATTTTTTCGTTACGCCGATATCGATAAAATCCCACGGGAGGATTTCGTCTACATCCCGTTCGCGCGTCGTATAAAAAGCGGGATCGACGCCGGCCTGCGCAAACGCGCGTTCCCAGATTTCGGCGGAAAATTCATCCGTCCAGGCGTCGTAAAGCGCGCCGTTTCGGTAAGCGTTCGCGATTACCGCGCCGATACGGCGGTCTCCCCTCGCCAGCACGCCCTCCAGTACGGTAACGTCCGCCTCGTGCCAATGGTAGCGGATGCTCTTGCGGTTCTGCTGCTCTTTTATTTCATGGTTGACGGTGCGCGCGGCTTCCAGGAAATCCTCTCTTGTACGCATCGGCGCCCACTGAAACAGAGAGTGAACGGTTTCGGCACAAAAAACGAAGTGCTGACCGTGATCTGACATCGGCCCGCGCGCTGCTCTTTTGGAACTTCATAGTAACGTTCTGCGATCCGTTCCGCCAGATGCGCGATCTCTTTTTGGTCCTCCTGCGTTTCGTAAGGCAGACCGAGCATAAAATAAAGCTTTACTTTATTCCATCCGCCTTCAAAAGCATCGCCGGCGCCTTTTAGGATCACTTCCTCTGTCAATCCCTTATTGATGACGTCGCGCAGCCGCTGCGAGCCGGCCTCCGGCGCAAAGGTAAGGCTGCTTTTGCGCACGTCCTGTACGGACCGCATGACGTCCAGGGAAAACGCGTCGATGCGCAGGGACGGAAGCGAAATATTTACGCCCCGCCTGCGGCAC
>CANQJX010000113.1 GCA_947624335.1 uncultured Marvinbryantia sp. | reverse complement strand
TCGGCTACGAGCCCGGCCTGCAGCCGGAGGCGGATTATTTCGCGATCAAGATGCCGGTGTTCTCCTTTGAGAAGATCCGCGGCGCCGATATCAGCCTGGGGCCGGAGATGAAATCGACGGGCGAATGCCTGGGAATTGCAAAAACCTTTCACGAGGCCCTCTACAAAGCCTTTTTGGGCGCGGGTATCCGTCTTCCCAAATATAAAAATATGATTATGACGGTGCGCGACGAGGACAAAGCGGAGGCGGCCGGGATCGCCAAGCGCTTTGAAGCGCTGGGCTATAATATCTTTGCTACCAAGGGAACGGCGAAGGCGCTGATGGACGCGGATGTGCAGGTGCGCATGACGCGGAAGATCGAGCAGGAGTCTCCCAATATTCTCGACCTGATTTTAGGACACAAGATCGATCTGGTGATCGATACGCCCCCGCAGGGCGTAGAGCGCAGCCACGACGGGTTTATTATCCGCCGCAACGCAATCGAGACGGGCGTAAACGTACTTACCGCCATTGATACGGCGAAAGCGCTGGTGTCCAGTCTGGAAGATACCGGCACCCGAACGCTTACCCTGATTGATATTGCCGAAATCTGAAACAATATAACCGCCGTCTGTTTTGCAGACGGCGGTTATATTACAGGCGGACGATCCGGCCGGAACAGGCGGCCGTTTTTGCATCAGTTGTCTTCCGGGGTGTTTTCCACGGTGTAGACCTGACGCTTTCTTGCCATTTCGTCGCTCTCCAGATATTCGTCGTAAGTGGTGATTTTATCGATCAGCGTGCCGTTGGGCAAAATTTCCATAATGCGGTTTGCCGTTGTCTGCACGATCTGATGGTCGCGGGACGTAAATAAGATTACGCCGGGGAATTTGATCATACCGTTGTTGAGCGCGGTGATCGCTTCCATATCCAGGTGGTTGGTCGGCTCGTCGAAGATCAGGACGTTGGCTCCGGAGATCATCATTTTAGAAAGCATGCAGCGCACTTTCTCGCCGCCGGAAAGAACCTTTACTTTTTTTACGCCGTCGTCGCCGGCAAACAGCATCCGTCCGAGAAATCCGCGCACATAAGTAACGTCTTTGATTTCTGAATACTGCGTCAGCCAGTCGACAATGATCAGGTCGTTGTCAAATTCTTTTGAGTTATCCTTGGGGAAATAAGCGCGCGAGGTGGTAACGCCCCATTTAAAGCTGCCCGAATCCGGTTCCATTTCGCCTGTCAGGATCTGGAAAAGCACGGTCTTCGCCAGTTCGTTGCCGCCCACAAACGCAACCTTGTCGTCATGTCCCAGGGTGAACGTCAGATGATCCAGTATTGTTACGCCGTCAATTGTCTTGGAAAGGTTTTCCACAAACAGAACCTCGTTCCCGATCTCGCGGTTGGGACGGAAATCAATATACGGATATTTGCGGCTGGAAGGCTTGATCGTATCCAGTTCGATCTTTTCCAGCGCGCGTTTCCGGGAAGTAGCCTGCTTGGATTTGGAAGCATTGGCGCTGAAACGGGAGATAAACTCCTGCAGTTCTTTGATTTTTTCTTCCTTTTTCTTATTCGCTTCCTTCATCTGCTTTATCATCAACTGGCTGGATTCGTACCAGAAATCGTAGTTTCCGGCATAGAGCTGAATTTTTCCGTAGTCGATGTCCGCGGTATAAGTGCAGACTTTATTTAGAAAATAGCGGTCGTGGGAGACGACGATTACCGTGTTCGGAAATTCAATCAGAAATTCTTCCAGCCATTCGATCGCCGCCAGATCCAGATGGTTTGTCGGCTCGTCCAGCAACAGGATATCGGGGCTGCCGAAAAGGGCGCGCGCAAGCAGTACCTTTACCTTTTCACTGCCGTTTAAATCTTTCATCTGCTTTTCCTGCAGATCCGGCTCGATGCCAAGCCCGTTCAAAAGCTGCGCGGCGTCCGATTCCGCTTCCCAGCCGTTTAATTCCGCAAATTCGCCTTCCAGTTCGCTGGCGCGGATGCCGTCCGCTTCGGAAAAGTCCTCCTTGGCATAGATCGCCTCTTTTTCTTTCATAATGTCGTAAAGCCGCTGGTTTCCCATGATCACGGTATCTAAAACGGGATATTCGTCATATTTAAAATGATCCTGCTCCAGCACGGACAAACGCTGTCCGGGCGTAACGGCAATCTCTCCCTTTGTGGTCTCCAGTTCGCCCGCTAATATTTTTAAGAAGGTAGATTTTCCGGCGCCGTTTGCGCCGATCAGGCCGTAGCAGTTGCCTTCTGTAAATTTTATGTTTACGTCTTCAAATAATGCTTTCTTGCCGATGCGAAGCGTTACATTGTTTGCACTGATCATAATTGTTCCTCACTTTTTATTTTTTCTTTCCTAAGTATAACTGAAACTGCGAAAAAAGCAAGTGTTTGTTGTGGTTTTACGGGAAATGTGATAGACTAAACAAATAAGGGGTGATCGATATGTCTGGAAGAAGAAAGAAAAAAAGAATCCGCTGGATTCGTTTTATTTTGGAGGTAATGGTACTGGCGGCGCTTGCGCTGGCACTGTTTATCGGAGCAAAGTTTACGCAGATCCAAAGAGGAAGCTTAAAAATATCCAATCTGGTAAAAAACGACAGTATACCGGCGGACGAGCTGGACCGGATGGGAGAATATAAGGATATTGCTTTGTTCGGCGTGGATTCTAGAGAAGGCGCCTTGGAATCCGGCACCAACAGCGATACGATTATGATTTGCAGCATCAATCAGAAAACGCATGAGGTAAAGCTGGTTTCGGTATACCGCGACACTTATCTGGACCTTACGGACGGAAGCTATCATAAATGTAATGCGGCGTATGCCGCCGGAGGCGCCCAGCAGGCGGTAAGCATGCTGAATAAGAACCTGGATCTGAATATTACCGATTATGTGACGGTAAATTTTGAAGCGCTGGTGGAACTGGTCGACATGTTTGGCGGCGTGGATATTAATTTGACAGAAGGCGAAGTGCAGTATCTGAACGATTATCTGGTGGAGGGCAGACAGGTCCTTGGCAGAGAGTGCGAGGACGTATCCGGGCCGGGCCTGCAGCATTTAAATGGAATGCAGGCGCTCGCGTACAGCCGTATCCGCTATATCGGTATGGATTACGAGCGCACGCAGCGCCAGCGCACGGTGCTGGAGCAGTTGTTCGGCAAGGTTCGCGACGCGGATATTTTTACGCTGAACACGGCGATCGACACGCTGCTCCCCAAGATTTCCACGAGCCTTTCCATGACGGAACTGCTTAAGATCGCAGCGGGCGCCGGCGGCTTTTCCTTCGGGGAAACGCAGGGCTTTCCGTTTGATAAAACGACGGCCGATCTGCAGGACGGAAACTGTGTAATTCCGATCAATCTTCCGGCAAACGTCTCGCAGCTGCACGCTTTTTTGTATGGAACGCAGGGCTATATCCCTTCTTCCGCCGTGCAGGAGATTGGGGCGAATATTTCCGCTGCGACCGGTATTTACGGATAATAAAAAAATTTCATTATTTGCGTAACAAAACAATGCGCTCTTTCGTATAAACTGATAGAGGGGTGAAAAAGCAGCCGCAGTTTGAGGTTTGCTGTAAAAAAGACAAATTATTACCTTATATGGGAGTCGTTCTCTGACAAAAAGCGATAAAATGTACCATAGCACAACACTGAGGGAACGAAGGATGAAAGAGCAGCAGTTGATCGCAAAACGAATTAAGGATTTGTGTTGGGAGGCAGACATATCTTACTATAGTCTGTCGTATCGTTCTGCCGTGCCGATTACAACTCTGATGCACATACTGGACTGCAGCACCAAAAATCCGGGTATTTTTACGATTATGAAAATATGCAACGGGTTTGGGATTACGCTGATAGATTTTTTTGATACGGAAGAGCTTCGGGGAATCGAACAGGAACCGGAATAGCCGATGGTTATTCCGGTTTTTTAATGGTTTTTCTTTACCCGCTCTTGGTTTTGTGCTAGCATAGAAGCAGCGATACCGGTTTTGGGAAAGGGTCCTGCACATGCGGAAAAATACGTTCAAAAAGAACCCGGCGCCTGTGGCGGCCTACGGCGTGCTGGTTGCGCTTGCAATGGTTCTTAGCTATATCGAAACACTGATCCCCATTTCTCTGGGCGTTCCCGGAGTAAAGCCGGGACTGGCAAATCTTGTGGTCTTTATCGCGCTGTACCGCATGACGCCGCGGGCGGCGTTCTGCATTTCGATGGCGCGCATTCTGCTGACCGGGCTGACGTTCGGCAACCTGTTCGCGCTGCTGTACAGCTTTGCCGGAGGGATTCTCAGCTTTTTTGTAATGTGGCTCTGTAAAAAGAAAGACTGGCTTACCCCGGTTGGGATAAGCGTTGCCGGCGGCGTTTCGCACAACGTCGGCCAGTTGATCGTGGCCGCGTTTGTGCTGGAAAGCGCGGCGGTTTTTACTTACCTTCCGGTGCTGCTGATCGCGGGCGCGTCGGCCGGAGCGCTGATCGGACTGATCGGCGCGCTGACAATAAAACGCCTGCCTCGTTTTTTATAAGGAACATCAGAGATAGATATTGAAAAATGATGTCGGAAATATTAAAATAAATATATAGTCTGGAATGAACAAAAGGAGAAGAGAGGTATGAGATTAGCGACGTTTAAGGGAGGGGTCCATCCCGACGACGGGAAACGGTTCAGCAAGGATAAGCCGGTTCAGACCTATCTGCCCAAGGGGGAACTCGTCTTCCCGCTTTCGCAGCATATCGGCGCGCCGGCGAAACCGGTGGTCAATAAAAAAGATCCGGTTCTGATGGGGCAGACCATCGCGGAAGCGGGCGGCTTTGTTTCTGCGAACATCGTCAGTTCGGTTTCCGGCACCGTCAAAGCGATCGAACCGAGAATCACGGTTTCGGGAGCGAAAATCGACGCCATTGTGATCGAGAACGACGGAAATTATACGCCGGTCGAGGGATTGGGGAAGTATCGCGATTATCAGAAGATGTCAAAGCAGGAGATTCTTGACGCGGTAAAGGCGGCGGGGATTGTCGGACTGGGCGGCGCGGGTTTTCCCACCCATGTAAAGCTGATGCCCAAAGACCCGGATGCGATCGATTATGTGATTGTAAACGGCGCGGAGTGCGAACCGTATCTGACCAGCGATTACCGGATGATGGTAGAAAATCCGGAGCAGATCGTCAGCGGCCTTAAGGTGATGCTGCAGTTGTTTGACAACGCAAAAGGCGTAATCGCGGTGGAGGCGAACAAGCCGACGGGCATTAAGAATCTGCAGGAGCTGGTAAAAAATGAGGAACGGATCGAGGTTCTTCCGCTGAAGACCAAATACCCGCAGGGCGCCGAGCGCAACCTGATTTACGCGGTAACGGGGCGCAAGATCAATTCTACAAAGCTTCCGGCGGATGCGGGCTGCATTGTCGACAATGTCGATACCGTAATCGCCATATATATGGCAGTCTGCATGAATACGCCGCTGATGCGCCGGATCGTCACGGTAACGGGGAACGGCATTCAGAACCCGGCAAATTTCAATGTGAAGATCGGCACCAGCTTTGCGGAGCTTGCGGAGGCTGCCGGCGGACTGAAGGAAGGCGTAAAAAAGGTAATAGCCGGCGGGCCGATGATGGGAATGTCGATCCCGTCGCTGGACGTGCCGATTGTTAAGACTTCTTCCGCGCTCACCTGCTTTATGCAGGACGATGTGGAGCGCTTTGAGGAGACGGCGTGCATCCGCTGCGGACGCTGCGTGCAGGTATGCCCGTCCAATATCGTGCCGATGAAGATGATGGAAGCGGCGCAGAAATATGACACGGCGGCGTTTGCAGCCCTGAACGGCATGGAATGCTGCGAATGCGGAAGCTGCACTTACGCGTGTCCGGCAAGACGGCCGCTTACGCAGGCATTCCGCCAGATGCGCCAGGCCGTTATGGCGGAACGAAAGAAGAAAGGATAGGGGGGGATTTTTGTGAACGGATTTTTGAATGTGTCGTCATCGCCGCATGTCAGAGGCCTTGACTCCACAAAAAGAATTATGTATTCTGTCGCACTTGCCCTGCTTCCGGCTACGGCTTTCGGCGTGTACCGCTTTGGGCTGCATGCGTTTTTGATTCTT